>RFIV01000277.1 GCA_003695085.1 Gammaproteobacteria bacterium | reverse complement strand
GGCCATGACCTCGGATGCAGTGCGCAGGGGCGGGCGCTGAACCACGTCCCGGGTGACGGCCCGGACCCGCTCACGGGTCTGGTGCCAGAGGTCAAGAAGGTCCGCCGTGGTCATCAGGCCCCGGGTCCGCAGCAGTCCGGCGCTGTACAGCAGCGGATCCTGCACTTCCTGAGCCTCGATCTGGGCGGGCGTCAGGTAAGCGTTCTGGGCGTCGGAACCGGCATGGCCCATCAGCCGCACGGTGTTCAGGTGGAGGAACACCGGTTGGCGACGCTTGCGGGCAATGCGTTCGGCCTCCCGGGCGGTGCGGTACACGTCGATCAGGTCTCGGCCGTCACAGTTCAGGTAATGGAACGCCGGGCGGCTGCGGGCGCTGGCTGCCACCCAGCCGTCGGGCGTGGGCGTGGAGATGCCCAGGCCATTGTCCTCGCAGATGAAGACGATCGGCATGGGCAGTTTCTGCCAGGCGGTCCAGGCGGCGGTGTTGAGCGCACCCTGAGCGGTGGAATGATTGAGGGAGGCATCCCCGAAACTGCACAGGATAACCGCATCGCGGGGCAGGCGGCCGGCCATCTTGAGCTGCCGGGCCAGGCCGATGCTGTGGGCACACCCCACGGCCTTGGGCAGGTGGGAGGCGATGGTGCTGGTCTGCGGCGGAATGTTCAGGGCCAGCGAGCCGAGCACCTTGTGACGCCCTCCGGAGACGGGATCATCGGCCCGCGCGGCAAAGCTGAGCACCATGTCCCAGGTAACGGGCTGGCCGGGCACCTGCTTGCTGCGCTCGATCAGAAAGGCCGCATCCCGGTAGTGCAGAAAGCCCATGTCCGTGGGGTGGAAGGCGGCGGCGATGGCGGCCATGGCTTCGTGACCGGCACTGCCGATGGTGTAGTAACCGTGCCCGGCCGCCTGCATCTCCCGGGCGTTGAGATCGAGCACGCGCGAGAGGACCTGGCTTTCCACCAGCTGAATGAGGGCGGCATCTGTCAGGCCGTCCGGCAGTGGGGCGTGTGCGGAGGCCAGAACCGGGAGATCATCGGCTTCCACCCGTTCCAGCCAGCGGCTTTCCACGCTGTGCAGCTTGCTGCTCATGGCAGGGACTCCTTAACCGGTAAAGGCCTGAATGCCGGTCTGGGCACGGCCCAGAATCAGGGCGTGCACGTCGTGGGTGCCTTCATAGGTATTCACGGCTTCCAGGTTCATCACGTGCCGGATGACGTGATACTCGTCCGAGATGCCGTTGCCGCCATGCATGTCGCGGGCGGTGCGGGCGATGTCCAGCGCTTTGCCGCAGGAATTGCGCTTGATGAGACTGATCAGCTCTGGTGCGCACTGCCCGGCATCCATGAGCCGGCCGGCCTGCAGACACCCCTGAAGGCCGAGGGCGATTTCCGTCTGCATGTTGGCCAGTTTCCACTGGATGAGCTGATTGGCGGCCAGCGGGCGGCCGAATTGGTGGCGCTCCAGGGTGTACTGGCGTGCCCGGTGCCAGCAGAACTCGGCTGCACCCAGCGCGCCCCAGGCGATACCGAAGCGGGCCCGGTTGAGACACTCGAACGGCCCCTTGAGCCCTTCTGCACCGGGGAGCAGGTTTTCTTGGGGCACAAACACATCCTCCATGACGATCTCACCGGTAATGGACGCACGCAGGGAGAATTTGCCGTGGATGGTGGGTGTGGACAGGCCTTCCATGCCGCGTTCGAGCACAAAACCGCGGATTACACCGTCCAGTTTGGCCCAGACCACCATCACGTCTGCAATGGGGGAGTTGGTGATCCACATCTTGGCGCCGTTGAGGCGGTAGCCACCGTCCACGCGTTCGGCACGGGTGCGCATGCTGCCGGGATCGGAACCGGCATCCGGCTCGGTGAGGCCGAAGCAGCCGACCCATTCACCGGAGGCCAGTTTCGGCAGGTATTTCTCGCGCTGGGCTTCGCTGCCGTAGGCGTAGATGGGGTACATGACCAGGGAGGACTGCACGCTCATGGCGGAACGGTAGCCGCTGTCCACACGCTCCACTTCCCGGGCAATGAGACCGTAACTGACATAGTTGACCCCCGCGCAGCCGTATTGCTCCGGCAGGGTGGCGCCGAGCAGGCCCTGTGCGCCCATTTCGGTCATGATGTCCCGGTCGAAGCGCTCTTCCCGGAAGGCGGACTGCACACGCGGCATGAGCTTTTCCTGGCAGTAGGCCCGGGCGCTGTCCCGGATCAGGCGCTCGTCTTCGGTGAGTTGGTCGTTGAGAAGGAACGGGTCTTCCCAGTTAAAGGTTGGCTTGGTCATGGTCTCCCCTCGTTTCTGCATTCGGCGTGTCTCAGGTGGGCGGTTTCCCCTTTCCGGAGTCGCTGTGAACACATCCCTGTGCGCTCAACGGCCGCATCCATGCGGCCGATGCTCCGGAAAGGGGAAACCCACCCACCTTCCTGTGTTCGTATGAGTTGTCGGCAACCGAGTGGGTCGACTCTCGTTCAACCCACCCTCTTATTACATCGGCTCAGGTACGGACGCCCGGAAAAAACGGGGAAGCGGGTGCAATGGGCTGTGCTTTTCAGAACCATCGGACGATGCTCCAGACCAGACTGCCACCTCTTCCTTGAAACGTTATACCTGGCCCACTTGAAATCAGGGGCCTGCCCGCTTGCATAACAATGCCGACGCGGGTGCAGATCGTTCCGCCTCGCGACGCAAGCAATACCGGGCTGGCGCAAAGGTGTATGGCCGGTACACGCTATTGAGGGCATCGGCCGCAGGGAAGCGGCCGTTGAGCGTGCAGGGATGCATTCACAGCGTCCCTCAATAGCGTGTACCGGCTATACACCGCCCTGCAGGTCCATTGGAAAAGCATACGCCCAGTTCGTGACATCGGTAAAATAGTGTTTTAGTCTGTCAGGCATAGATAGAAGCGATAACAGATGCCATGTTTGACCTGCGCGCCCTGCGCTATTTCCTCGCCATTTACGAAGAAGGCTCGGTGACCGGTGCGTCGAAGCGCTGCCACATCGCCCAGCCCTCCATATCGGCGGCCCTTCGGCAGTTGGAGGAGGAGCTGGGGGTGGCGCTGTTCGAACGCGGTCGGCGGGGTGTGGTGCCTACCGAAGCCGGGCGGCAGTTCTATCCGGAGGCGCTGGCGCTGGTGCGGCAGTCCGAGGCGCTGCGCCACCGGTTTCGGGCCTCGCCGAAGGAATGGCCCCTGCGCCTGGGGCTGATGCGCTCACTGGGGGCGGAGCGCATGAGTGGCCTGTTGCGCCGGGTGCTGGAACGGGCGCCCGTCCAGCTGACGCTGGTCAACCCGGAAGAGCCCTGTGATGCAAGGATCATCAGCCGGGATACGGCAACCGCCGCCGAAGCACTGCAGCCCATCTGGCATGATCGGTATTATGTGGCGCTGCCGGCCGGCCATCCCCTGTCGCTGAAACCGACGCTGACCCTGAGTGACCTGAAACAGCTGGATTTCATTCACCGCCAGCCCTGTGATGCGCTGAGTGAACTGGAACGCCAGCTGGAGGCTTCGGGCATCCGGTTGCGGGTGCGCGCGCAAATCCGCACCATCGAATATGCGGTGGCACTGGTGGCGGCCGGGGTGGGCGCGGCCCTGCTTCCGGACTGGCCGGAAGTGCGCATGCGTCAGGAAGTGGTGCTCAGGCCGTTGGCGCGGCTGGAACTGGCGCAGGACATTGTGCTCGCCTGGCCGCGCGATCATGCCCCGACCCCGGCACTGGAAGCGCTGGTCAGTGCCTGTGCCGAGGTGGGGCAGCGTTGAGGAGGCCCCTCAGGCACTCATCATCAGAAGGCCGCTCAAGGCCGTTGCCATACCGGTCCAGCGCAGCAGTCCGGGATTGAGGTATTCTCCGGCCAGCTGAGCACCGACCAGAACCAGCAGGCTTCCGGACACCAGACCGGTCGCGAGACCAACAGCATTCAGGCCGGCCAGCTCCGTGGCATGTGCCAGACCGTGAAGGCTGAAGAAGGCACCGATCAGGGCCAGAATCAGCCCGTTCAGTCGTTGGGGGCGGGTGGCCAGCAGCACGCCTGCCAGCACAACGGATCCGGCGATGGCAAGCTCCATCCAGGGCAAGGCCAGCGTCAGTGTGGTCACAAAAAGCCCGGCCAGTAAGCCTGTCACCACCACGCCTGCCAGTTTGAGCTGCATGGCGGGTGGCTGTCGGCTGGCCACGAGGCCTACCGCCAAAAGGGCCAACAGATGATCTGCACCTGTCAGCGGGTGCAAGGCGGCCGAGAGCCAGCCGTTTCCGGTATTGCCGGTGTGAGCTGCCGCCAGTCCGGGAAGGACCAGTAGAGTGGCAGCCAGCCATGGACAAAGGTTGTTCCGTGAATTCATGGGTGTCTCCTCTTTCAGGCGGAGGCTGACAGCGGATGACGATCCGCCAGCATGCCTTCCGTGATAATGAAATTGATGATGGTCTCCAGGCCCACGCCTTCATAGAGATTGGTGAACACGAAGGGGCGTTCACCACGCATCTTCCGGGCATCGCGGTCCATGACGTCCAGTGACGCATGGACCTGTTCGGCAATGTCGATCTTGTTGATGATCAGCAGATCCGAGCGGGTAATGCCGGGGCCGCCCTTGCGCGGGATCTTGTCGCCAGCGGACACATCAATGACATAGAGGGTCAGGTCGGCCAGCTCGGGGCTGAAGGTGGCTGAAAGATTGTCCCCGCCGGACTCGACCAGCACCAGTTCCAGGCCCGGGTGGCGCTCGGTCAGGATATCGATGGCGGCCAGATTCATGGACGCATCCTCGCGAATGGCCGTGTGAGGACAACCACCGGTTTCCACGCCCAGAATCCGGTCTTCGGGCAGCGCCTGATGACGGAGCAGAAATTCGGCATCTTCACGGGTATAGATATCGTTGGTCACGACGGCCATGTTGTAGTGGGGATACAGGGCCTTGCACAGCTGGCGCAGAAGCGCGGTCTTGCCTGATCCGACCGGGCCGCCGACGCCGACACGTAAACATTGGGACATGGTGTTCTCCTTCAGCTTCTGAATAATCGGGTGTACTGGGTTTCATGATGGCAACTGGCCAGGGCAACGCCCGGCAGTGAGGTGCCAATCTGTTCGTCAGGGCACGCCAGGGCCAGATCACAGGCTGTGATGATGGCGGGGTGCAGCGCACGCTGGATCCGCTGAGCGGCCGTATGGCCAATGGGAACTGTCTTGCAGGCCACGGCGAGCTGATTTTCGAGCCAGCTCCACGCCAGGCCGGTGAGAGCCGCACGCACGGTGACGCCGTGAGCAACAGCGGCCAGTGCGAAGGCACTGAGGTAACTGACGTCGGACGGAAGTGCCGGCCACTCCGGTAGCAGATCCAGCCCGCGCAGGACGCGAATGAGGGCCGCCCCCATCTGGGTGTCTTCCTCGTGAAGCTCGCGGGTTTCGCGGCAGGCGAGGGTGTACTGATTCCAGGCCCGGAATTGCCGGGCACAGCGCCTGTGACAGGCGTCGTGCAGGCGCACGAGCAATGCCAGATCCGTATGGGCCAGCCCTTCGGACAGCACGCCTGCCAGCCAGTATTCGAGGGCCGTGTCGCTGTCCACCCAGCCCAGATCGACGGCTGTCTCAAGGCCCTGGCTCCAGGCGAAGCCGCCAATGGGCAGTGCCGGGCTGGTGAGTTGCAGCAGGCCCAGCAGGGCACTGTCAGACAGTGCCCCCTCAGTGGATGGGGTCATGGCGGTCGTGCTCATGGGAGTGATGGTGGGCATGCCCTGCACCGTGCCGACCCTGCCCCTGATAGGCGCCGGGTTCGGGATTGAAGGGTGCCTGGTGGTGCCTCAGGCTGGCGCCGAGCCGGATGGCCAGATCTTCCAGGACGTGATCCGGTTGGAAGCGTATCCAGCTGCCACTGCCGTCTTCGCCGACTTCCAGGGTGACATGACGATTGCCCAGGTGATAGGCCAGTCGCGCGAGCGGCAGCCCCGTGCCGATCCGTGCGGTGACCACCGGCTCGTCCGCGGCGCGCACCTGTATCCATTCGCCCGTCCGGGCGCGGAGCCAGTCTCCGTCGTTCAGAACCTGTCCGCGTTCGATGAACAGTCCCGCCTCCCGTCCGCCTTCCGTCCGGGTGCGCAGTCGCCCCTTGATTCTGTCGGCATACGGCAGGCAGAGGACGTCGTGAGATTCGCCGTTCGAGGGGCCGTGGGTGTGACGTTCTGTCAGTTCCAGCATGATCGTTCTCCTAGAACAGGTGGTAGCGTTGCGCCAGCGGCAGCACGTCTGCGGGTTCGCAAGTCAGCAGCTCGCCATTGGCAAACACTTCGTAGGTTTGCGGATCGACCTGCAGATCCGGGCAGGCGTCATTGAGTTTCATGTCGCGCTTGCGGACACCGCGCACGTTTTTCACGGCCACCAGCGGGCTGGCGAGCCCGAGTGCATCGCCGAGCCCGGTTTCGAGCGCAGCCTGACTGGTAAAGGTCAGGCGTGTGGCCGCGACGGCACCGCCCAGCGCACCGAACATGGGCCGGTAGTGAACGGGTTGGGGAGTGGGAATGGAGGCATTGGCATCGCCCATGGGGGCGGCAGCGATCATGCCTCCCTTGAGGATCAGTGCCGGCTTGATGCCGAAGAATGCCGGTGACCAGAGCACCAGATCCGCCAGCTTGCCCACCTCTACCGAGCCGACCTCATGGGCGATGCCGTGCGTGAGGGCCGGGTTGATGGTGTACTTGGCGATGTAGCGCTTCACACGCAGATTGTCGGCGCCGGTTTCGGCATCTTCGGGCAGCGGACCGCGTTGCACTTTCATCTTGTGTGCGGTCTGCCAGGTCCGGCAAACCACTTCGCCCACCCGCCCCATGGCCTGCGAGTCCGACGCAATCATGCTGATGGCGCCCAGATCCTGAAGGATATCTTCGGCGGCAATGGTTTCCCGCCGGATGCGTGAATCGGCAAAGGCCACGTCCTCGGGGATGTTCGGGTCCAGGTGGTGGCAGACCATGAGCATGTCCAGATGCTCGGCCACGGTGTTGACCGTATAGGGGCGGGTGGGATTGGTCGATGACGGCAGCACGTATGGCAGGCTGCAGGCGCGGATGATATCGGGGGCATGGCCGCCGCCGGCACCTTCGGTGTGGTAGGTGTGAATCCCGCGCTCACGGAAGGCCGCAATCGTATCTTCCACGAATCCGGATTCGTTCAGGGTGTCCGTATGGATGGCGACCTGCACATCAAATTGTTCGGCCACGCTCAGACAGGTATCGATGGCAGAAGGCGTTGTTCCCCAGTCCTCGTGCAGTTTCAGGCCTATGGCACCCGCCCGGATCTGATCCTCCAGTGCCTGAGGCTGGCTGGCGTTGCCCTTGCCCAGAAAACCGATGTTCATGGGCAGGCCGTCCACGGCCTGAATCATGCGCGCCAGATGCCAGGCGCCGGGCGTGCAGGTGGTGGCATTGGTGCCCGTAGCCGGGCCGGTGCCGCCACCGAGCATGGTTGTGATGCCACTCATGAGGGCTTCATCAATCTGCTGCGGGCAGATGAAATGGATGTGGGCATCAATACCGCCGGCGGTGAGCAGTTTGCCTTCGCCGGCAATGATTTCCGTACCCGGTCCAATGACGATATCCACGCCCGGTTGAATATCCGGATTGCCTGCCTTGCCGATGGCTGCGATACGGCCATGCTTCAGGCCCACATCCGCCTTGACGATACCCCACCAGTCAATGATGACGGCGTTGGTGATAACGGTATCCATTACCGTGTCATCGGCGCGCTGGGACTGACCCATGCCATCGCGGATGACCTTGCCGCCGCCAAACTTCACTTCCTCGCCATAGACGGTGTGGTCCTTCTCGATGCGAATGAACAGTTCCGTGTCCGCGAGGCGGATACGGTCACCGGTGGTGGGCCCGTACATGTCTGCGTAGGTACGACGATCCATCTTCATCCTTTTTTCTCCGTATCCAGCGGCCCCATGATGGCCGCGCGGAAGCCGTACACCACGCGGGCACCGCTGCAGGGAATCAGGGTGACGGTGCGGGTCTGGCCCGGCTCGAAGCGCACGGCGGTGCCGGCGGGGATGTCCAGCCGATAGCCGCGGGTCGCGTCGCGGTCAAACTGCAGTGCGGGGTTGGATTCAAAAAAATGATAGTGTGAGCCCACCTGAACCGGCCTGTCCCCGGTATTGGCCACCTCGAGCGTCAGGCGGGTGCGCTCCGGGCACAGGGCGATGGGCGTGTCCTCCAGCAGATATTCACCGGGAATCATTGTGACGGTCCTCCGGTAATGGGGTGGTGAACGGTGACGAGCTTGGTGCCGTCCGGAAAGGTGGCTTCGACCTGCACCTCGGGAATCATCTCGGCAACGCCGTCCATGACGTCGTCCCGGGTGAGTACATGGCGACCGGCTTCCATCAGGTCCTGGACACTTCGCCCGTCCCGGGCACCTTCCAGGATGAAGGCGCTGATCAGTGCAACGGCCTCCGGATAGTTCAGCTTCAGGCCGCGTGCCTTGCGGCGTTCGGCCAGCAGTGCCGCGGTGAACAGCATCAGTTTGTCTTTTTCGCGTGGGGAGAGCTCCATTGCCCGTTCCTCGTTGGTTTCAGGTCTTCCAGATGCGGGGCGGGTGTGCCTCGTGGCCGGTCAGTGCCGGTCGCAGCAGGGCCCACGCCCGGTTGAACAGTTGCCAGCCGCGTTCCCGGCAGGTGCCTCGGTACCTCAGGATGAGCACGCCGGCCCGCAGGGTGACGCCCCAGTCGGTCGCTTCCGGGAGCGCGTCGCGCAGTGCATGGACATGGGTCGGGTTCAGGGTGTCGCTGCTGGCCCAGAGCGTACCCAGGTAAGGCATGCCCCCCAGCCCCCACTGGCCGGTGAATCCTGGCGTTTCAGGGGCCACAACCTGGCGGTCCAGCCACAGCGGTTCGCCATTGCGCCAGAGCTCGATCTGCTGGGTGATGGCTCCACTGACAAAGGGCTGCTCGCCCGCAGGTCGGCCGAGTCCCAGCAACTCCCAGCCGATGACCGTGCCGCCGGAAGCCACGTCCATGCGCAGGTG
>RFIV01000034.1 GCA_003695085.1 Gammaproteobacteria bacterium | reverse complement strand
CCGTTGGCTCTACGGCTCAGCCGCCCGTCATGTTGTCACGACCGGCACGCGTATTCGGGACGAACTGGTTCAGAAGGGGCTGGTGAAATCTGAAAACTGTCAGTCGATCCATACCGGTATCGATGCAAGTATATTTTCTCCTGGTGATCGGATCGACGCCCGGCGGGCCCTGAGTCTGAATGCGAGTGGGTTCTATCTTGGCATTGCAGCGACCATCCGTTCCTGGAAGGGGCATGCCTATCTGATCGAGGCTCTGAGCACACTGCCCACTCACGTTGAGCTGCTCATCATCGGCAAGGGCCCTTACCAGGAGACCGTGGAATCGCGTGTAAGGGATCTGGGGCTGGAGAATCGCGTGCATTTTGTCGGGCATCAGACGCGGGTGGCTGAATGGCTGCGTGCCCTGGACATCTTCGTGCTCCCGTCCTACGCCAATGAGGGTGTCCCTCAAAGCCTCATGCAGGCCATGCTCTGCCGAATCCCTGTTGTTTCAACGCCGGTGGGAAGCATTGAGGACATTATCCGGCCCGAATCAACCGGACTTCTGGTTCCTCCGAAAAACAGTCAGGCGCTGGCTCAAGCACTCGACCGACTGATCAGGGACGACACGCTGCGAGACAAACTGGCTGAAGAAGGCTATCGCTTCGCCCTGGAAAACTGCACACTTTCAAGCATGGTGGACCAGATGGAGCAGGTCTTTCAAAAGGTGGTAAGTGCATGAGCTCGCGCACTGCGGCACGTCTGGCCCAGCTACCCTGGTGGCTCCGCAACAGCCTCAAATTCAAACGCCCTCCTGGCGACGCTCCAAGCCGCATCCTGGTCTGCCATCATCTGCTGCTGGGGGATACTCTGATGCTGGCGCCCCTGATCGCTGCACTGCGAGCACGCTTTCCGCAAGCCCATATTGCCATGACCGTGGACCCGGCGATGGCAACCCTGTTCAGTCATCGTCCGCTTGGGCTGCACGCCTTGCCATTTGATCCTCGTGCACCCGACTCGGTACGCACGCTGCTCAGACAGCAAGGCTGGGACCTGGCCCTGATTCCCGGAGACAACCGCTACAGCTGGCTGGCTCTGGCCATGGGTGCCCGCTGGATCCGTGCGTTCAGTGGTGATCGCCCGGCATACAAAAGCTGGCCGGTGAGCGAAGCGCTCAGCTACCCGAATACCCCGGAAGCCTGGCCCGACATGAACCTCCGCCTGATTGGCGGTTCCCTTCCGGCCGTCAAATGGCAACCCGGGCTCTGGATTCCTGAGGCCCACAAACCCGATGCAGCGCCAGAAGGACCTTATGCAGTGCTGCACCTTGGCGCGAGCAGTCCAACAAAGTTCTGGCCCGCTGAAAACTGGCGAGCGCTGGCAAATACTCTTGCAGACAGGGGGCTGAACGTGGTCCTCACCACCGGCCCCGGGGAAGGGGCTCTGGCAAACTCGGTCGATCCCGACCGACGTCATGCACAGATTACCGGCACGCTGAAACTGAGTGAGATGGCCCGGTTACTGGCTCATGCCCGGCTCGTTGTCTCGCCAGACACCGGCATCCTCCATCTGGCGCGCCTCAGCGGCACGCCGACTGTCGGCCTGTTCGGCCCAGGCTCGGCACCGCTGTACACGGATAGCCGGTACTTTGACCCGGTGCCGTTTCGTGCCCTGCAAAAGCCCATTGCCTGTCGGAACCAGTCCACCCTGTTCAAGCGCAACCTGCCCTGGGTTCAGCGCTGCAGTCGTCCTCTTGACGCCTGTCCGCCTCAACGGTGCATGGCGCTGATTTCCGTCGCAGACGTACTGGCGGCTATTGAAGAGCTGGTAGACCATGACCGAAAGTAAACACACTCCTTCGCTCAGGTCTTTGAACTGGCCATGCGGCCTGGCTCACATTGCCGTCGCGTTGCTGGTATTCAGCAGCTTTTTTCACAACACGCCCGCGCTCTTCTGGACTGGCTGCATTCTCCTGTTACTGGCGGGGGCAGCCAAACGCCCGCAATGGCAGGCTGTTCGCCCGGCCCTCTGGCCCATGATACCCTTCTCACTGATCGCCACTGCCTCCTTGCTCTGGTCGGTCGCTCCGGCTGAGTCATGGACCTTTCTCAAGCGCGAGATTCTGCCTCCAGTGCTCATTGTCACTCTGCTCGCCAGCTACCCGCACCCAAGACTGCTCGTAACCGCCACCCTCACTGCGGGCTTGGCCGTTGTCCTGAATGGTTTTCTTTATTCTCCGGTGCTTCCAGACGTGCTGCGCGACCTGCACAAGGCATGGAGCTACTACGATCCCGGCGTGGGGGATCTGAGTACCGTGCTGCTGTTCATTCTGCCACTGGCCATGCTATGCCGCCCGCGGCCGGGGATCTTGCGCGTCCTGTTTCTGGTGGCCTGGGTGCTGGGTATTACCCTGGTTGGCTACCTGACATCCAACCGCATGTTCTGGGTGTCTCTGGCGATCGGCCTGCTGGTGTACACACCGTTATCGGGCAAGTTGTCGGCCCGCCAAACCGGTTTTGCCTTGATTGGTATTGCCGCAGCCGTTTTCCTGCTCTCCGTCAACACGCCAAAGAGCGGCGGTCTGCAGGGCGACCAACTGGCCAAGCTGGAAAGCACCTATACCCACGATGTGCGCTGGCAAATCTGGCAATACTGGGCAGAGATCATTGCTGAACGGCCCCTGCTCGGCTACGGCTATGGACGCGATCTGTCCGCAGATTACAATCACGTGGACAAGACTGCCCACCCCGTCTCCCGCAACCCGCTGGTCAGCCACGCGCATAATCTGCTGCTCAATGTCTACGCCAGTTTGGGGCTGCCCGGTCTCATGGCCTTTGCCTACATGATCATCAGCTGGATTCGACTATTTTCCGCGGGCCTGAGGCACACGGTAAGCCGCAAGAGTGCAGTTGCCGGCCTGCTGCTCATGACCATCCTGATCAGCAAGAACCTGACCGACGATTTCTATACGCGCGGCCCCTTGATTCTTTTCTGGGTCCTGTTGATCCTGATCTACAATCATATGCGGCAAAGGTTGCCCCAATCATGAATATACTGGTGATCCGGCGGGACAACATCGGTGATCTGATCTGCACCCTTCCCATGCTCAGGCAAATCAGGCTGCAGTATCCCCAGGCCCGCCTGCACGTGCTGGTCAACAGCTACAATGCTCCGGTGCTGCATGGCCTGGACTACATCGATCAGGTGCACGTCTATACCAAGGCGAAACACCGCGAACCGGGTCAAAGCCTGCCTGGGGTTTACTGGCACAAGCTGATGACCTTTCTGAGACTGCGCAGGGCACGTCTGGATATCGCGATCGCGGCAAGTGGCGGTTTCAACAAGCGTGCTGTCGCGTTTGCCCGACAGGCAGGCGCCCGGCGCATCGTCAGCTTTGCCCCGGACCAGGGGGCGGTGCCGGCTTATCTGACCGACCCGGTTGCGCCTCCCCCACTCCACACGCATGAGGCCGAGCGCATGCGCTTGCTGCTTTCCACGCTTGGGCCGCTGCCGGCTCAACTGCC
Source organism: Gammaproteobacteria bacterium (assembly GCA_003695085.1). Lineage (GTDB taxonomy): Bacteria > Pseudomonadota > Gammaproteobacteria > Pseudomonadales > Oleiphilaceae > Thermohahella. Next base: position 932 of record RFIV01000034.1, on the reverse strand, counting down.
GCCCCCTCGCGTGCAGGTCATGGAAGACGAACGCCAGGCCCTGCTCAATCGGTATCCTGAACTGAATGCAGGCCAACCTGTCATTGGCTGCCATCTGAGCGCGCGACGCCCGGCCAATCGCTGGACTCAAGCCAAATGGGTGGCGCTGATTCACCGCCTGGCTGACCGAGGTTTCAAGGTCGCCCTGTTCTGGTCGCCTGGTGCGTCCGATGACCCCAGGCATCCGGGGGATGACGAGCTGGCCCAAGCGATTGTCGGCGCGACACCCGCTGAAGCGGTCATCCCGGTGCACACCACCCACTTGCGCGCGTTGATGGCCGGACAGGCCTGTTGTCAGGCACTCGTGCTCAGCGATGGCGGGCACATGCATCTGGCGGCAGCCCAGGGCAAGCCTCTGGTCGCCTTCTTCGGAGACACGGACAGCCAGCGCTGGCACCCGGTCGGCACCGAGTACACCCTTCTTCAGCCCCCCAACGGGCAGGTCAGCGAGATAGACGTTGACGAGGTCGAACAGGCGCTGGTCAGTCTGCTCGATCGTACAGCTTCGCCATCTTGAAGTAGCTGTTCATGCAGCCAATGGAGATGTGCACCAGACCGGGCACCCCGTCAAGAAATCCCAGGCGGAAAACATAGAACTTGATGAAACGGAAGAGGGGTGACAGGAGAAGCTTGGCTGTGGAGTAGCGCTTGCCCCGGGCCCGCAACTGCTCTGCCTGCAGATCGGTATAGCGGTTCTGCTTGGCGAGATACTGCCCCAGCGTCTCTTCCGACTCATGCATCAGATCCCCCGTCAGCCGGCCCGCCTGCCCTTCGAGCATCACCTTCTCGTGAACGGGGTCCGTACTCCAGCGCCCCCGCGATTTGCGAAACAACCTCAGGGAGAGATCCGGGTAACCTTCACCATGGCGCAGCCAGCGCCCCATGAAACGGTT
>RFIV01000276.1 GCA_003695085.1 Gammaproteobacteria bacterium | reverse complement strand
GGGTGAAGGTGGTGAGCGTGCCGGAGCCTGACACCCTGGCCTTGCTGGTGCTGGCTGTCGCCGGCCTGCTGCTGGGCCGCCGGCTGAAGGCCCGGGTATGACCTGAACATGGCAGGCGAGCAAGGGTTTTCACCGCCCGCGCTACACTGCCTACTTCTGGAAGAACTGCACCTGGCCGTCCGAGGTGACGGCCACCACCTTACTGCCATTGAATGCCAGTGAATCGATGGCCTTCGAGCTGCGCCCCACCACCTTCTTGGGCTGCATCTGCCAGTGCGCCAGCTCACTTCCGCTGTTGGTGTCCATCAGGTAGACATCCCCCTGAAAGCCGCCGAGCAGCAATTGCCGGCCGTCCTCGGAAAACCGGGCACTGACGAAATTCTTGTAGGTGAACGCCAGCCGATTGCGGGCATTCCCGCTTTCCGTATCCCAGAGCACGACATCTTCACGCTGCGAGGTTGTCAGCGCCAGTTTACCGTCGGGAGACAGGGCCACGGTCTTGACCTGATTGCGGTGCGCAAAGGTATGCACCAGCTCACCGGTATCCAGGCGCCACAGGCGGCCCTTGAAATCGTCGGAGCCGGTCAGTGCATAGCGGTCGTCGGCGCTGAGCGCCACGCCATAGACTTCCGCTTCATGATCGAAGGTATAGAGGGTCTGGCCACGATCCACGTCAAAGTAGATGGCGCGGTTGTTCTGCAACCCCATGAGCGCACGGTGGCCGCTTTGCGACAGGGTGGCCGAGAGTACCTTGTCCGGCGCGCGCCAGAAATTCAGAGCCTGCCCTGTGCGGGCATCCCAGACCACCAGATCACTGTCCTTGATCGTCAGTGCCCGCGAACCATCCCCGGATATGGCTACCGCCCGCAGTGTGGTGTACTCACCCTGAGCATGATTCCAGTTATATTTGCGCCCACGGGCATTCAGATCCCACAAGCTGCCACCATGGTGGACGGAGGCGATCACCGCACTCTGACCATCCTGCGAAATGGCACTGTCGATCACACCCTGAACGGCCACCACGAAACGGTCTGCCGGCCCTTGGGCACCACACCCCGTCAGCGCCAGCCCTGCCAGCAGCAGGGCCAGAATCCTTGAACGCATGAATCAATCCTGCTCTTGCACCACGAAACAGTCGTGCAAGAAGTGTAGCTGAAATCAGGCCACTTGTGAGGCGTGGGCGTGGTGAATTTTCTCGATAAGCATATCTTCCAGCTCAAAGCGGTCTTCCAGCACTTCACCGAGGACGGCCAGAGCTGGCTTCAGGGCTTCCAGCGCCTCACGCTCTTCAGGCGTCTGGTCAAACTGATCATTGAAATCCAGCAGCTTTTCAGTGGTGGCCTGAATGGCCGGCAGCGTTTCGTGGGCCACCTGCTCGCATCCGTCATTGAACGCGCGGGCCTCGGCCACCAATTGCTCATACACTTCAAAGTGTCCGGCCGAGACATAGTCCACCAGAACCTGGCAAAACCGGCGATAGGTGGCGACGGCCGTTTCCACATCCGGGAACTCTGCGCCGGATACCAGCTCGTAGTACTGAACGATCAGATCCTGCCGCTCGGTCAGCCACCGGTCGATGATTTCGCTCACCCCTCCCCAGCGCTCTTTGGCGGTCTTGCAGTTCTCAAGCATCGTACGTCTCCCCAGCCGCTGGCACAGCCCTTCGCACGGGCCGTGCTTTCTGTCTCATTCTCGTTATGTGCCACCACTATACGCAAAACCGCACAAATGTCTCAAGGCAAAAACGGGCCATTTTTGAAAGTTTTACGCCCATTTCCGTGTAAGTGTTTACTATGCGGACACATTGGACAACAGATAACCGGCGGGCCGAACGACAGTTGACGCCCCGGCCTGCGTTGACTAGTCTCTGAGATAGCCAACTCATTGATTCATTTCGTTGATAATGGAGTACGCATGCGTCGTTTTGCCTTGTGGAGCACCGCTGTTCTGACCCTCTGGTTCAGCACCCTGGTTCAGGCCGCGGAAGCGCCGGATGATTTGCTCCAGTACATAGATCTGAAGCCATCTTTCGTTCTGAATGTTCAGTCCGCCAGCGGCAAGATGCGTTACGCCAAGATTGATGCGGCCATCAAGGTCAAAACCCGTTCAGCCGCCGCGCTGGTGGAGCAGCACATGCCTTACGTCCGCAATATCATGGTCATGCTGCTCAGTGCCACGCCCGGGGACAAACTGAGGAGTGTTCAGGGGCGCGAAGAAGTCAGACTGGAAGCCCTGAAGCGCATTCAGGACTTCTTCAAGAAGGAAGAGAACCGACCGGTCGCGGATGACCTGCTGTTTACAGCGTTCGTGGTTCAGTAATCAGGCAATCTTGTCCTGGGAGGAGGTGCCTTCGCCCTGAGCGGTGGCACTGATGCCGTCTTCCCAACCGGCTTCCCATGCTGCGACCACCACATCGCCACGGTAGGGACATTTCTCGCGTGCAAGATTGAGCAACCCCGCCATATATCCCTGGCGATACGCCTTGTTCAGGGTCTCCAGATTCCAGTTCAGGCTCAGTTGATTGGCCATTGTCCGGTCTCGCTCTGTTATCGTTTTAGTTATAGGCCTTAAGGATGATGCTCGACCCATCTTGCACTCATCCTACACCGCATCTGGCAAGCTATGACATACGTAAATGTTTGTATCGCTGCCTGTTAATAAATGTAACAGAGATTGCCGACTTGTCCAGTGCGCCATATCGCACTTTTGGCCTATGGAACGCTCAACAGGGGCTGAGCGCCTCTTCCATGTAGCGCGCAAGATAGGCATCAAAGTCCATCGTGTCTGCGGCCTCGAGTTCGCGCTGATCTGCCAGGGACTGGTCAGCAAGCTTGTGCATGCGGGCCTGCTCGCTCTCGGTCAGTCCCTGCTCCTTCAGGGCCTGCTGGTGCAGACGTGCCAGCCCCATCATGAACCCGTTGTGACACGTGGCCTCGGCCTTCATACCCTTGAGAATCCGGGCGGCCGGCGTCAGCTCGGGTGCCATCAGCCATTCGTGCGCCTGATCCACCGCCTGACGGTAGCGTGGCTCGCCCTGATCAGCCAGCCAGTCCGCCACGCGGCGCACCTGTGTCAGCAGCTTTTCACCCTCTGCCTCAAGCGTCAGACCGGTTCGCGTGAGCGCCAGTCCTTTTTCGCCACCGGCACGCACTACGCGGGCAAAGTCCGCGTCCACCCGCTCACATTCTGCGTCCGGAATGACTGGCGCATCCTCCAGCAGACAGGTGAGCAGAAACGCCTCGAGGAAAAAGACCTGCCAGGGCTTGATGCCCAGGGGGGCATAGGGGTTGAGGTCCAGGCAACGGACTTCGATATACTCGACGCCGCGCCGACACAAGGCTTGCAACGGCTTCTCGCCGGGCTCGGTCACCCGCTTCGGGCGGATGTTGCTGTAATACTCGTTCTCGATCTGCAGAATACTGGTATTGAGCTGGCGGTATTCACCATTCACCTTGACCCCGATCTTCTCATACGGGGGATAGGGGGTGTGCGTCGCCTGATACAGGGTCTTGTGATAGGACGCCAGGGTGTTGAAGCAGACTTTCAGCCCGGCCTGCGCGTTGTTCTGGTAGCCCAGATCACTCATGCGCAGCGAGGTGGCATGCGGCAGCCCCAGGGTGGCAGGCCCGAGGCGAACCAGTCCGTGCCGGTCGTCACTGCCGGCGAGAAAGCTCTCGTCCACGGCAGGCGAGCCCCCGAACAGGCGCATCAGCAACCAGCTGTGGCGGCGGAAGTTGCGAATGAGATCAAAATACCGCGCCGATTTGAAGTCCTGCAGGCTGTCCGTATTGCCTTCCACATCCTGCAGGTCCATCCAGAAGCGGTCGGTGAGCGAGAAGTTAAAGTGCGCACCGGCAATGCTCTGCATGATACGACCATATCGCCAGTCCAGCCCGCGGCGGTAGACGTGCTTGAGCATGCCGAGGTTGGATGTTCCGTACTCGGCAATGCGAATGCTCTCGTTGCCAGCCAGCCGGGAGGGCATGGAGGCGGGCCAGAGTACCTCCCCTTCGGGCAGGTTGGCCTGAACATAGCGGTGCACGAGGCTGAGCGAGGCGAACAACTCATCCACCGACTCGGTCACCGGCGTGATGAGCTCAAGCAGCGCTTCCGAGTAATCGGTCGTAATGTTGGGGTGCGTGAGCGCAGACCCGAGCGCCTCCGGATGATCCAGCTGGCTGATAAAGCCCTCGGCATCGACTCTCAGGCCTTCCTTTTCCATCCCGCGACGCAGGGTGGACAGGATATTCAGCCCCTGCCGGTCAAGGGCCTGGATGTGCTGCTCGAGTCTGCTCATTGCTCGTCCTCAGTCTTGTTGCTCAGCGCTTTTTCCGCTGGGCATTCATCAGGGCCTGTGCCAACGCGCCTGCCGGCGCGGGTCTGCCCCGCTCATTCTGGCCGCGACGCTGACCGCCTCCCCGCACCTCCCGTCGCCCGTCCTGCTCCGGTCGGGGCCTGGCCTCGTCGTCCAGCCGCATGGTCAGCGCGATGCGCTTCCTCTGGATATCCACTTCCAGCACCTTGACCTTGACGATCTGGCCGGCCTTGACCACTTCTCTGGGGTCTTTCACGAACTTGCTGGACAGCGCGGAAATATGTACCAGTCCGTCCTGGTGCACACCGATATCCACAAAGGCACCGAAATTGGTGACGTTGGACACGGTTCCTTCGAGCACCATCCCGGGCTTGAGGTCACTGATCGTTTCCACGCCCTCACGCAACTGTGCGACCTTGAACTCCGGGCGTGGGTCCCGACCGGGTTTGTCCAGTTCGCGAATGATGTCGCGTATGGTCGGCTCACCAAACTGATCGTCCACGAAATCCTGCGGTTTCAGTGTAGCAAGAAAGGCACTGTCACCCATCAGCGTGCGCACCTCACGACCGCTCTGTTCGGCAATCCGGGCCACCACGCCATACGCCTCCGGGTGCACTGCAGAAGCGTCCAGGGGGTTGTCGCCGTTCATGATACGTAAAAAGCCCGCTGCCTGCTCATAGGTTTTTTCCCCGAGCCTCGGCACCTTGAGCAGTTGCGCCCGCGACGTAAACCGACCGTTTTCATCGCGATAACGCACAATGTTTTCGGCGATGCCTGCCGTGAGGCCCGATACACGTGTAAGCAGTGGTACCGATGCGGTGTTCACATCCACACCCACCGCGTTGACGCAGTCTTCTACCACTGCATCCAGCGTCCGCGCCAGTTTGCTCTGCGACACGTCATGCTGATACTGCCCCACGCCGATGGATTTGGGGTCGATCTTGACCAGTTCGGCCAGCGGATCCTGCAGCCGCCGGGCAATGGAGACAGCACCTCGAATGGTGACATCC
>RFIV01000275.1 GCA_003695085.1 Gammaproteobacteria bacterium | reverse complement strand
GTATGATGTACAGTCCGGACAGGACAGACACACAACCTATCAGGAGGATCATCCATGAAACGCGTTGCCATTGTCGCAGCCAAGCGCACCCCCATCGGCACTTTCGGAGGAGGCCTGAGCAGCCTCAAGGCCTCGGACCTGGGCGCCATCGTGATTCGCGACCTGCTCGCCACCACCGGGTTGAAGCCCGAACAGATTGACGAAGTATTGCTCGGCCAGGTGCTCACCGCCGGCTGTGGTCAGAACCCGGCGCGCCAGTCAGCCATTAACGCGGGCCTGCCCCACGGCACACCCGCCATGACCATCAACAAGGTTTGCGGCTCCGGCCTGAAGGCCTTGCACCTGGCTGCGCAGTCCATTCTGCTGGGCGACGCAGACGTCATCATTGCCGGGGGACAGGAAAGCATGAGCCAGTCCCCTCATGTATTGCCCAATTCACGCAATGGGCAGCGCATGGGCCCCTGGAACATGGTGGATACCATGCTCAACGATGGCCTGTGGGATGCCTTCAATGACTACCACATGGGCATTACCGCCGAAAACGTGGCCGAAAAGTACGGCCTGACCCGCGAGGAGCTGGACGCCTTTGCAGCACAGAGCCAGCAGAAGGCCCAGGCGGCCATGGAGGCCGGAAAGTTCACCGACGAGATCATCCCGGTGGAAATCCCCCAGCGCAAGGGCGACCCGTTGGTCGTGGATACTGACGAAAATCCCCGCCCCAACACCACGGCCGAGCAACTGGCCAAGCTGCGCCCCGCCTTCAAGAAGGACGGCGTGGTCACGGCTGGCAATGCCTCCTCCATCAATGACGGTGCAGCAGCGGTTGTCCTGATGAGTGAGGAAAAAGCACGCGAGCTGGGACTGGAGCCTCTGGCCTGGATTGCAGCCTATGCCAATGCCGGCGTTGACCCGGCCGTCATGGGAACAGGCCCGGTACCGGCCACCCGTCGCTGTCTGGAAAAGGCGGGCTGGCATATCGATGATCTGGACCTCGTGGAGGCCAACGAAGCCTTCGCAGCTCAGGCCATGGGCGTGAACAAGGAACTGGGCTGGGACGTGAGCAAGGTGAATGTGAATGGCGGTGCCATCGCCCTCGGACATCCCATCGGCGCGTCCGGCTGCCGGATTCTCGTAACCCTGCTGCACGAGATGAAGCGGCGGGATGCGAAGAAAGGCCTGGCGACCCTGTGCATTGGTGGCGGCATGGGTGTGGCGCTGGCGGTTGAGCGCGACTGACAGGGTCTGTCACATCGTCGGCTCGGGCAATCTTTCCCGGGCCGACAGCGTGTCCCCTTCATAAGCGGCTTCCCATTCCTCTGCCACGTCCAGACCAAAGGGGGCCAGCCGCGCCGCCCATCGTCCATCCGCAAGCTCCTCGCTCAGGCGTGCGGTCAACTTTCGGGCCAGTCCCGCGTGTCGCCGATGCAGATAATGGTAGAGGTGAAATCGTCCCAGCTCCCCGGACCCCACGAATTCAATGTCGGTCAGCTTCAGCGTTTCCATGCCATTCTTCAATGCCACATCCGGAACGACCACAGCATCCAGCCGGCCAAACATCAGCATGCCGGCCAGACTGGCAAACCGATTGGTATAGATCGCCCTGTCCCCCAGGTTTTGCTCCACGAGCACGATACCCCGCAACGAACCAACCCGGTAGGGTGCCAGGTCCGCCCAGCTATCCACATTTTTCAGCGCCGGGTCGAAACCGAATGCCCGTACCCGCACCTCGGTCAGCGGCACGGGAATACGAATGAGGTCCAGGTATTCGCTGACTGGCAGCGCAATGCGCATCAACTCACCATCCGATACCCCGTCTGCTGCTTCAAACAAAGCCCGTTTGCCCGGCAGCCGGTCCACCGTCATCTCGACCCCCAGCGACGCATAAACATCGGACAATGCCTGAGCCAGGCCGTCGATCACCGGCGAGGCATAATCAAACGTGGTAATCCGGATCGCCGATGAGGCCGGATAGGGTGCCGCCTCGTCCACAGGCGCGACAGCATCGGCCCGGGCGCCCACGGCAACCCCGAGCAGAACCAGAATCAGGGCACACCATGCCAGCGCCCTCACACCATAACCCTGCACTCTCACCCCGATGATTCAACCTGAAGTTTTATGTCCGCCACCCGGCCTGCCTGCCAGACCTCAGGGCGTCTGCTCTTGCCTAGCGTGACAAAGTATATCGGCTGCGTCCAGCTTCACATGTGAATGTATGTAAAACCCGCAGGGCTTCCAACATGCGCACGTTCCGGTAAACTGGGCAGCTCGCAAATAGCCAGACACCCTACATGTTTCACATCATCCTTTATCAACCTGAAATCCCGCCCAATACCGGCAACATCATCCGCCTGTGCGCCAACACAGGGGCCCGCCTCCACCTGATCGAACCCCTGGGATTCATCTGGGATGACAAACGCCTGCGCCGGGCGGGGCTGGACTATGATGAATTTGCGCGTGTCCAGCGCCATGTCTCACTAGACGTGGCTCTGGAAACCATCGGACCGACAACCGTTTACGCGTTCACCACCAAAGGGAGCCGACATTACCATACCGCAGCATTTCAGCCCGGTGATGCGCTGCTCTTTGGACCGGAAACCCGTGGCCTGCCGGAGGATGTGCTTGAAAAGTTCGCCCCGGAGCACCGGCTTCGCCTGCCCATGCAACCCCATAGCCGCAGCCTGAACTTGTCCAATACCGTTGCGGTCGCGCTCTATGAGGCTTGGCGACAGTGCGGGTTTGAGGGAGGAGCGTAAAAAAAATGCCGCGATTCATCGCGGCATTTTTTGTCTGAACCGGAAAAGCATTTGCTTACCGGGAAAATCCTTTTCAATCAGTTCGGCTGTCCGCCACCCTGCTGCTTCTTCACGGCTTCCGCGTAAATCGCATCAAAGTTGATCGGCTGCAGCATGAGCGCCGGGAAAGAGCCCTTGGTTACAACCGAATCAATGGCTTCACGCGCATACGGGAACAGAATGTTCGGGCAGAAGGCACCCAGCGTATGCGCCAGCTGCTCCGGTGGCAGCCCATCAATCAGGAATATACCCGCCTGCTGAATCTCGACCAGGAATGCCGTCTTGTCACCCAGCTTGGCCGTGATGGTCAGGGTCAGGACGACTTCCCACTGGTTATCAGACAGCTGCGAGTTGTTGGTGTTCAGATCCATCCCCACCTGCGGCTGCCACTCACTCTGAAAAATCGCCGGTGAGTTAGGGGATTCAAAGGACAGATCCTTCAGATACAAGCGCTGCAGCGCGAAAGAGGGTTGTGCTTGATTCTGTGCGTTTTCGTTGTTTTCGGCCATGTTCATCAACCTTTCGTTTATGCGGTCTCCGCCAGCCAGTCATCCAGCTGCCCGGAGCGTTCCAGTGCCATCAGCTCGTCACACCCCCCCACATGGCGTCCGTTAATCCAGATCTGGGGAACGGTATGACGTCCGCTTTTTTCCATCATTTCCTGGCGCAGAGCGGGATTGCCATCCACGGCAATTTCGTCAAACGCCACGCCCTTGCTCTGCAACAGCGCCTTGGCACGAATGCAGAACGGACAAAAACGTGTGGTGTAGAGTACTACCTGAGCCAAGAGGTCACCATTACTTTTTGGCCAGCGGCAGATTCTGAGCCTGCCACTCGGCAATGCCGCCATTCATGCGCACCACATCATACCCCTTCTCACGCAGCTGTTTCGTGACCGATGAGGCATGCTGCCCCATCTTGTCAGCGATCACGATGGTCTTGCCCTTGAAGCGGTCCAGCTCCGAGGCGCGCTCCGCTACCTTGGCCATGGGAATATGGTAGGCCCCCTTGACGTGGCCTTCCGCAAAGTCCTTCTTGTCACGAATGTCGATGACCACGGCTTCGTCCCGGTTGAGCAACAACACCACCTGTTGCGGGCTGAGCGAGTTTCCGGCGCGCACACGCTCCACCATCCACAACCCGATCAGCAATGCCACAAAGGTCCCGCTCAGCATCCAGTGTTTGGTGACAAAAAAGATAAAATGCTCCATATCCCCGGCTCATGATTGAAAGGAGCTGCATTATACACAGGCCCGGAAAGAAGCGGCAAACGCTAAAGCAGGATCCATGCAAATGCATTTCCTTCCACACGGGCGATTGATGTAAAATAACCACACTCACGTCAAACCCGATTGGAGCAGTTTTACACCATGACCACGCGCACCCCCACGATGCTGATCATTCTCGATGGCTGGGGATACAGGGAAGAGACCACCGCCAATGCCATAGCCAACGCCAACACCCCCTTCTGGGACAGCATCTGGCGCGACCGGCCGCACACACTCATCAATACTTCGGGCATGGCCGTCGGCCTGCCGGACGGGCAGATGGGCAACTCCGAGGTCGGCCACATGAACCTGGGTGCAGGACGCGTTGTTTATCAGAATTTCACCCGCATCACCAAGGCCATCGAAGATGGCTCGTTCAATACCAACCCCGCACTGACGGGTGCCATCGACAAGGCTGTCGCAGCCGGAGGCGCTGTCCACGTGATGGGCCTGATGTCTCCGGGCGGCGTGCACAGCCACGAAGATCACATTTTTGCCGCCATACGCCTGGCCCATCAGCGCGGTGCAAAACGGGTCTACCTGCACGCCTTCCTGGATGGACGCGACATGCCCCCGCGCAGTGCCAGGCCCTCACTGGACAAGGCGGATGCCCTGTTTGCCGAACTGGGATGCGGCCGCACGGCCTCCATCATTGGCCGTTATTACGCCATGGATCGAGACAACCGCTGGGATCGCGTGGAAAAGGCCTACAACCTGCTGACGCTGGCAGAAGCCGATTACACTGCGGCAAGCGCTGCCGATGGCCTGGCGGCTGCGTACGAACGCGGCGAAGACGACGAGTTCGTGCAGGCCACCCGCATTCAGGCGGAGGGTCAGGAGGACGCAAGGGTTCAGGACGGTGATGCCATCCTGTTCATGAACTTCCGCGCTGACCGGGCCCGCGAGATCACTCGCGCCTTCGTGGAAGAAGCATTTGAGGGGTTCGCGCGCAAGGCCCGCCCCGCACTGTCCGATTTCGTGATGCTGACCGAATACGCGGCCGATATCCCGGCCAGCTGCGCCTACCCGCCCGAGGCCCTGAAGAATACGCTCGGCGAGTATATGGCGGCACTGGGCAAGACCCAGCTGCGCATTGCCGAGACGGAGAAGTATGCGCACGTCACATTCTTCTTCAGCGGGGGCCGGGAAGAAGAATACGAAGGCGAAACACGCAAGCTCATCCCCTCGCCTCAGGTGGCGACCTATGATCTCAAGCCCGAAATGAGCGCACCGGAAGTAACCGATGAGCTGGTTGCTGCGATTCGCTCCGGCGAGTACGACCTGATCGTCTGCAATTATGCCAATGGCGACATGGTCGGCCATACCGGTGTTTACGAGGCGGCTGTCAAGGCGGCTGAAACGCTGGATATCTGCCTGAACCGCGTGGCAGAGGCCCTGGAAGAAATCGGCGGGCAATGCCTGATCACCGCCGACCACGGCAACGCCGAGCAGATGGTGGACCCGGAAACCGGACAACCGCACACGGCGCATACGACGGATCCGGTTCCGCTGATCTACATCGGCCCGAAACCCGTCAGCCTGCGTGAGGGCGGCGCATTGTGCGATATCGCCCCCACCCTGCTGCAGCTCATGGAGCTTGAAGTCCCGGCCGAAATGACCGGAACGTGCCTGCTCGACGCATGATTCGTGTCCTCTTGCTTCTGGCGCTGTGGCTGCCGCTCACGGCAGTGGCAGCCCAGTGGCAGGATGACAGTCAGGACCAGGCCCGCCTTGAGGAACTGCGCAAGCGACTGGACAAGCTCAAGGGCTGGATGGGACAGGCCCGTACGCGTGAAACACGGCTGGAGCACGAACTGGCCGAGCTTGAGCGGACCATTCAGGACCTAACGCGCACCAAGCGCCAGCTGGATCAGGAAACAGCGGACATTCAGAATGAACTGGATACGCTGAAAAAACGCGAAGCGCAACTGGATGCAGAACTGACCCGCCAAAAGGCAAGGCTGGCCGAAGCCCTGCGCGAGCAATGGAAGCTGGGGCAACAACCGGCCGTCAAACTCCTGCTCAGCGGCAATACGCCCGCCGATATTGATCGCGCACTGTACTATCTGCGGAAAGTGGGTGAGGCACGGCAGGCGCTGATCGATGAGACACGCCGGCTCATGGAGGATATCCGCCAGGTACGGGCGGATATCCTCAGCCGCAACAAAGCCCTGTTGGACAAGCGCGCCGAAACAGAGAAGAATCGCCTGCGCCTCGAGGCACGCCAGAAAGAACGTCAGACACTGCTTGCCAGGCTTCAGCGCGACATCCGCAATCACGCCAGCACCATCAGCCGTCTTGAACGTGACCAAAAGGAACTGGAGAGCCTGGTAAAAGAGGTGGAGCGCTCACTCGGTGAGCTTGACCGTTCCGCTGACAGCCAGCCTTTCGCCAAGCGCAAGAAGCGTCTGCCTTGGCCACTCAAGGGCAAGCTCCTGCGCCGCTACGGCGAGCGCTTCAAGAGCGGAGCCCGATCCAGCGGCATGGTCATCAGTGCAAAACCGGAAAGCCCGGTTCGCGCTATTCATCATGGACGCGTAATTTTCGCAGACTGGCTCAGAGGCTTCGGTCTGCTGTTGATTATCGATCACGGGGATGGTTACATGTCCCTCTATGGTTATAATCAGGCACTGCTCAAGTCGCCCGGCGAATGGGTGCGCAGTGGCGAGATCATTGCCAACGCCGGTGCAAGCGGTGGCCAGACACAAAGCGGGCTATACTTTGAGATACGCCACAAAGGCCGGCCGGTAAACCCGCTATCATGGCTTGCAAAACGCTGAGACAAGGACCTGCATGTTGACACACCGAATCCGAATTCTGTTACTGGCACTGAGTACAGTCGCCTTCGTTCCCGCCTTGAGCTGGGCACAGTCCCCGGAACCTGACGCTGACACGGCACAGGCTGCGCCAGAAGGCTTGCCGCTGGAAGACCTGCGCCGGTTTGTGGATGTCTACGACCGCATCAAGAAGGCTTATGTTGAGAAGGTGGACGACAAGACCCTTCTCAATAACGCCATCCGCGGCATGCTAACCGGACTGGACCCCCACTCCGCCTACCTCGAACCCACACCTTTGAAGACCTGCAGGAATCCACCACGGGTGAATTCGGCGGACTGGGTATCGAAGTGGGCCAGGAGGACGGCTTCATCAAGGTGATCGCGCCGATTG
>RFIV01000274.1 GCA_003695085.1 Gammaproteobacteria bacterium | reverse complement strand
CGTCCTTGCCCGAGACATTGATCAGCAACAAATTACTCATGGGTGTCGGTCTCCTCTGCGCCCGGTGCAGTTTCAATTTCAATCCGGTCCACGCGCTGCAAGCCACGTGGCAGTTTCATGCCCCGGCGTCCCCGTTCGCCCCGGTAGTGATCCAGATCCGACGGTTGCAGGCCCAGATGCCGTCGGCCGGCATGGATAATCACACGGTCACCCGGTCCCACCAGCGCCCAGTGGGCAACGATTTCCTCGCGGCTGCGGGCGCGGGCCGCGGGAATGCTGATCAGCTTGTTACCCTTGCCCTTGGCCAGTTGCGGCAGGTCTGCAAGCGGGAATACCAGCATGCGCCCCTCGTTGGAGATCACCATCAGGCTCAGGTCATCAATAGCGCCCCTTACCTGCAGAGGCGGAAGCAACCGGGCCCCTTCGGGCACGGTCAGAATGGCCTTGCCCGATCGGTTCTTGCTCTGCATGTCAGCAAAACTGGTGACGAAGCCGTACCCTGCATCGGTCCCCAGTACCAGCTTGTCTGAATCCCGGACGCTGACCACATGTTCCACGGTGCTTCCACTGGCCAGATTCACCCGACCACTGATGGGTTCACCCTGGCCCCGGGCAGACGGCAAGGTGTGCGCAATCAGGGTGTACCCACGCCCTGATGAATCGAGAAAAACTGCCGCGCGATTGCTGCGGCCGAGTGCGTGCGCCTTGTAGCGGTCGCCCGACTTGTAGCTGAGTCCTGCCGGATCGATGTCGTGCCCCTTGGCGGCGCGTATCCAGCCTTTTTCGGACAGCACGATGGTCACCGGGTCGGCGGGCACCAGCTGGCTTTCATCAAAGGCTTGCGCCTGCGCCTTCACTTCCTCGACACGCGAGCGGCGGTCATCCCCGAATTTTTCGGCATCCGCCTGAATTTCCTGCGCTATCAGGGTCCGCAGTTTTGTCGGGCTGGCCAGGGTGGCCTCCAGCACCTTGCGCTCAGCTTCCAGCTCGCTTTGTTCACCGCGGATCTTGATTTCCTCGAGCTTGGCGAGGTGGCGCAGCTTGAGCTCGAGAATCGCTTCCGCCTGGCGATCACTCAACCCGAACCGTGCCATCAACACAGGCTTGGGCTCATCTTCATTGCGGATGATGGCAATGACTTCATCGATATTCAGGAAGGCGATCAGCAAACCTTCCAGAATATGCAGCCGATCGAGCACCTTGTCGAGCCGGTACTGCAGACGCCGTGTCACGGTCTCGCGGCGGTAGATCAACCATTCGCTCAGCAGATCCCGCAGATTGCGCACCCCGGGACGCCCATCCAGCCCGATGCAGTTGATGTTGACCCGAACGTTCTTTTCCAGGTCCGTGGTGGCAAACAGGTGTGCCATCAGTGCCTGCGCATCCACGCGGTTGGAGCGCATGACAATCACCAGTCGCGTCGGATTTTCATGGTCCGATTCGTCGCGCAGGTCAACGACCATGGGCAGCTTCTTCGCCTGCATCTGCTGGGCAATCTGCTCGAGCACCTTGGCGCCGGACACCTGATGGGGCAGCTCCGTAATGATGATATCCTGGCCGTCAGCTTCCCAGACCGCCCGAACCCGGACGCTGCCTCGCCCGGTCTCGTAGACGGACTTGAGATCGGCCCGGCTTGAGACAATCTGTCCGCCCGTGGGAAAATCCGGGGCCTGAACATGCATCATCAGGTCTTCAACCGTGGCGTCGGGCTGCTCCAGCAAGTGCAGACAGGCGGAGGCCACTTCCCGGAGGTTGTGCGGTGGAATGTCCGTGGCCATGCCGACGGCGATGCCTGTGGTGCCATTGAGCAGGATATGGGGCAGCCGGGCCGGCAGCCGTTTGGGCTCCTTCAATGTGCCGTCGAAGTTGGGCTGCCAGTCAACCGTCCCCTGGCCCACTTCACCGAGCAACAATTCGGCAAACTTTGACAGCCGGGCTTCGGTATACCGCATGGCCGCAAAGGACTTGGGATCATCCGCCGAGCCCCAGTTACCCTGCCCTTCCACCAGGGGGTAACGAAAGGAAAAGGGCTGGGCCATGAGCACCATGGCCTCGTAGCAGGCCGAATCGCCGTGCGGATGGTATTTACCCAGCACGTCCCCGACCGTGCGGGCAGATTTCTTGAACTTGGCCAGTGCGGACAGGCCCAGCTCGGACATGGCGTAGATGATTCGTCGCTGTACTGGCTTCAGGCCATCACCGATATGCGGCAGGGCGCGATCCAGAATGACGTACATGGAGTAATCCAGATACGCCTTTTCCGTGTATTCCTTGAGTGAGAGGCTCTCGGCCAGCTCGTCCGGACGGGTGCTCATGCAGCACGCTCCCCCTTCAGGCAGTGCATTCAGTCAAACGCGCATTATACATGCTCTGCCCGGAGGTGCAGCAGCCATACGGGGGAACAGCTATGGGTATGTACGAATTAAGTCGGCCGGTCGTGCCGCATAGACTGGGAGTCCGAGTTCAAGGACACCGCTTCATGAAGCAAGGTATGCGTGAACACCTGCCAGCGATTCTTCACAGCCTGACTCTTGGGGCCAGCGCCTGGGTGGTGATGCTGGCGCTGGAGTTTGTCTCGACCGGACACCTTCAGCTGCGCGAGGCCTATGTCTGGGCCAGCCTGGGCATTGCCGCCGCCGCCTGGCTTCAGCTGACCCGACGCAGCGATTCCGGCCCGGATTCAGGGGCCTGCCGGTCTCAGACAGAGTCCCGCTCACGCTGACGCCCGGAGCTTTCCAGGGCACTGAAATCAAACACGTGATCACCCTCCTGTGCCGTCTCCTCCGAGTCAGACGACAGGCCGATATCGGCAAACAGGTGACTGACATTCACGGCCGCACTGTAAAGCGTGATGGCAATGATCAGCAGTACGGGCTGAATGTAGGTGACCAGCTCGGGCACGGTTTCGGGCACATTACCATGGCTGACGATCTTGAGGATCAGTATCACCCCCGGGCCCAGACAAAAGAAGATGTCCAGCGCGATGAAGAACACGATGCGCTCCTTGTACCGTGCGAGCCCGGGGTCTGAAATCAGGCCGAGCACGAACTTGCCCACTGCCAGCCCGGCGAGCACGGTGGCGGCGATGCTCAGATCCGGTGCACGCAGGATGGAACTGGCATTCTCACCATTCCACAAGCGCTGCATGAGCATGGCGAGAAACGGGAACAGGACAAACAGCACGTCGGCGTAGGTGGCCTGCATCAGGTTGATGCTGCGTTCTTCGTCTTTCATGATTCTCTCTCCGTTGCAGGCGGCTGCCCGGCGGGCTGGCCTCCCAGACAGTTTTCCAGCAGTTCGTACAAGGCCTTGCGATCCACGGGTTTCGCCAGATGCCCGTCACAGCCGGCCGCGAAGCAGCACTTCACGTCTACCGAGGACGTATTGCCGGTCAGGGCATAGATGGGGCCGGTATAGCCTGCCTCCCGCATCTTGCGCGTGGCTTCAAGGCCGTCCATATGAGGCATTTCCACATCTGTCAGGACGAGTTGATAGCGCTCCGGATCCGAGCGGATAGCCTCAAGCGCCTGTTTGCCATCGGGCTTGACGTCCACTTCGGCCCCGGCCTTTTCCAGCAGGCGGCGAATGAGCTTCTGGTTCACGGGATTATCCTCGGCCAGCAGAATGGTTCCCCGTACCGCCGGCCTCTCCTGAATGTCACGCCGGGGCGGCAGCACACTTTCCATCACAGCATACAGGCGTGCCCGATCGATGGGCTTTGCCAACCACTCGTCGAACCCTGCCTGCCGATAGTGTTCGATGTCCGTACTGAGCACATTTGCGGTCAGCGCCACAATCTTGCCGCGGTAGCCGGCTTCCCGCAGGTTGCGAACGGCCTCGAGCCCGCCCATCTCCGGCATCTGCACATCCATCAGTATGAGATCGAACGGGAAGGCGAGAGCCGCTTCAAGCGCCTTGCGCCCGTTATCCACCACGCTCAGCCCGACACCGGTCTTGCTCAGCATCATCCTCAGCAGTTGCTGGTTGTCGGGGTTATCCTCGGCGACCAGCACCCTGCCGGCCAACTTGGGCGCGGAAAGGTCCACCTGCACGGATGCTACATCCGGAATGTCTTCTTGCCCACGAATCCAGCGCCCCGGTTCCGCACGCCCGATGCCGACCGTGACCTGAAACTCTGTTCCTTCGCCATAGCGTGAGTGCACGGTGATATCCCCCCCCAGCAAATGCGCCAGTTTGCGTGAGATCACGAGGCCCAGCCCCGTCCCACCATAGCGGCGCGATACCGAGTCGTCGGCCTGCGCAAAGGGCTGGAATACCCGCGCAAGCTGATCAGGGGTCATGCCGATCCCCGTATCCCGTACGTGCAGATGCAGGAGCCCGGAAGCCCGATCACACGCCACGCTGAGTGTAATGCTGCCTGCCTCGGTAAACTTGAACGCGTTGCCGAGCAGGTTTATGAGGATCTGGCGCAAGCGCACGGGATCGCTTTCAATGACTTCCGGCAGCGGGAAGTCGTACTGAAGGCTGAAATGCAGTCCCTTCTCCCTGGCGCGTTCCTCAAACACATTCCGCACGTCATCCAGCAGGGCAAACAGGTGCACCGGCACCTTTTCAACAGTCAGGCGATTGGCTTCAATCTTCGAGTGATCGAGAATGTCATTGATCAGATCGAGCAGGTGTCGACCGCTTCGGACAACCGTTTCCGCAGCATGCTTGTATTCTTCCGGCGACACATCCTCGTCCAGCAGGGTTTCGCCATACCCGATAATGGCAGTCAAGGGCGTCCGGATCTCATGGCTCATGTGCGCCAGGAACTGGCTCTTGGCCTCTGCACTGGCCTGAGCAATTTTTTGCAGCATGCGCGCCTGTTCACGCTCATGCTCCAGCTGTTCACGCTCCCTGCGCTCGGTCATGTCCACCAGCACCCCCTCGATGTGAGAGGGGCGCCCCTTGCGATCCCGCACCACGTGCATCGACAGGGTCGCATAGCCCTGCTGACCATTCTGACGCACGAATTCCACTTCTTCGCCCTGGAAGCCCCCCTTCTGCTCCAGCGTTTCGCGAAGCCTTTGACGCTGTGACGGATCGGCCACGCAGACTGCCAGTGCATCCCGGCAATGCCGCTTGAGTGTGCCGGACCGGGGGTAGCCGAGCATCCGGGCCAGCGCGGGATTGGCCTCGATGAACCGGCCATCCAGTCCAATGCGGAATATCCCCTCGACGGCATTGTTGAAGACTTCCTGGTAGCGCTGCATATGCTGGAGGGCGGCTTCCCGGTCACACAAAGCCTGCCGCTGAACGGTCTTGATATGGTTTGCCAGCGCAAAGGCAATCAGGACGACCTGAATCAGCACGCCGACAGGCGGATATTTGGGAGTGAGGGCCATGAAGGGAACCAGCCCCAGCACGGTGGCCGAAAACAGGCCTGCCGCGCCGAAACTGGCGGTCCAGGCCAGTGCGTAGTACTGGGCGGACGGGTTACCCCTTCGATAAGCCAGCAGCCCGGCTCCGATCATGATCAGGGACCCGGCCAGCGTGGCATAGGTGCCCCACTGCACCGCATGCGTGAGCGGCATCAGAGGTGTGATCAGCAACGAGACCAAGGCAACATTGCGAAACAGGCGCACCACCACATCAATGTCTTTCTCGCGTGCACGGGTCTCCAGGAAGGAGCGCGAGAATGCAATGATGAAGAGCCACTCGATCCACATCTGCCAGGGCAGATACTGCTTGTCGAAGAGTGTGGGGATCTGATCGAAGATGGCCAGGCCCTGCACCTGCTCCGTGGCCATGAAGACGGCCATCCCTGCCAGATAAAGGCAATACCAGATGTAGCTTTTCTCGCGTACGGTCCAGAAGATGAACAGGTTGTAGCACAGCATGATCAGCATCGCGCCCTGAATCATGCCCTGCCAGATCTGCTGCTCGACCATGTGTGCCGTAAAACCCGCTTCGGTCCAGAGTCTGACCCCTGTCCAGGTCGCGTTGGTGTTCACGATACGCAGCCAAAGCTGACGCGATTCACCGCCATCCAGCTCAATCCTGAACAAGTGCGCGGGAGCTCTCAGTTCGCGCGTGTCGAAGGGGGCGCGGTAGTCACTGATCCGCTCGCGCCAGACCGGTGACGACTGCCGCTCATAGAGACGCACTTCATCCAGCAGGGGATTGGTCACCTCAAGCCAGCGTTCTAGGGGCTCCGGGCCGGGATTGTGCACCTTGAACGTCAGCCACACGGCACCGTCGATATAGCCCTGGTTGAGGACTTCCGCAGCCAGCGGTTTGAAAACATGCTCGAGAGATGGCAAGTCGTCGGGCTTGAGGACGGCCCGCTCATCGTAATACCACCGAATGGCGGGGGCGGCATCAATACTGCTTCGATGGTCCAGTTCGACCGGCGTCCCGGCTTCTGCCTCCTGGGCCCATACCATGGCCCCGGTCAGGATACCGGAGAGCCAGAACACCAAGCAGAGGGACAGAAAAATCCGCGCCATGAATTTCCATGAAAAAGTCAGGCCTTTGATTCAAATATAGCTGTTTCCTGTCCGTTTGCCTCCTG
>RFIV01000273.1 GCA_003695085.1 Gammaproteobacteria bacterium | reverse complement strand
GCACCCATCAGGTGGACCTCCCAAGATCTTCGAACAGGGCATCCAGCGTGGCACGTGCGATTTTCTTCGAGCGCTCCGGATCGGCCTGTCCGAACCCTTCGAACTCCAGGTCCTCCTGAGGCAGTTCATCGAGGAAGCGGCTGGGCGTGGGCTCGATTTTTTCTCCGTACTGCTTGCGCTGCGCACAGAGGGTCAGGGTCAGTGTCTGGCGGGCGCGGGTAATGCCCACGTACATCAGGCGGCGTTCTTCTTCCACCTGATCGCTCTCGATGCTGTTGCGATGGGGAAGGATGTCCTCTTCCAGCCCCATGATGAATACATGGGGGTACTCCAGTCCCTTGGAGGCGTGCAGGGTGAGCAACTGAACGCGATCCTCGTCATCCTCATCGGACTGCTGATCCAGCATGTCGCGCAACACCAGCTTGTTGATCGCCTCCTCGAAGCCGAGAGGTTCGTCATCCAGTGGGTCGTACTCCATCATGCGGCCGATCTGATCCAGCAGCAAATGGACGTTCTTCATGCGCCGCTCTGCCTGGGCCGGTGACGCACTGGTCTGATGCAGCCAGTCCTCGTAATCCACGTGGATGAACAGCTTGCGCAACGCCGGTACCGGATCGTCATCCTGTTCCAGGTGCTTTTGCGCATCCAGAATCAGATCCCTGAAGTCCTTCAGGTGCGCAATGCCCCGGTCCCGCACGAACTCGCCCAGATCCGGGTCATTGATGGCACGAAACAGGCTGAGCTGATGGGCGTGGGCGCACTGGCTCAACCCCTCCAGGGTGGTCGGGCCGATCTCGCGGCGCGGCACGTTCACCACCCGCAGAAAGGCCGCATCGTCATCCGGATTCACGGCCAGGCGAAGGTAGGCCATGGCATCCTTGATCTCTGCCCGGGCGAAGAAGGACGTACCGCCGCTGAGACGGTAGGGGACCTGGTAGGCCTGAAGCTTCATTTCCAGCAGACGGCTGAAGTGATTGCTGCGATAGAGGATGGCGAAATCCTTGTACTTCGCGCGGCGCTTGAGATGCTGGTCGATGATGTCGGTCACGATGCGCTCGGTTTCGGCCTCCTCGTTGGCACAGCGGATCACGCGGATCGTTTCGCCCATGCCGAAATCACTCCACAACTGTTTCTCGAATACGTGCGGATTGTTGGCGATGAGTACATTGGCCGCCTTGAGGATGCGCGCGGTGGAGCGATAGTTCTGCTCCAGCTTGATGACCTTGAGTCCGGGGAAGTCCTTCTGCAGCCGCACCAGGTTTTCCGGTCGTGCACCACGCCAGGCATAGATGGACTGGTCATCATCACCGACGACGGTGAAACGCGCATGCAGACCGACCAGCAGTTTCACCAGCTCATACTGACTGTGGTTGGTATCCTGATACTCGTCTACCAGCAAGTAGCGGATACGCTGTTGCCAACGCTCCAGCACCTCCGGGTGCTGACGAAACAATTGCACGGGCAGCAGGATCAGGTCGTCGAAGTCCACCGCATTGTAGGCGCGCAGATAGGCCATGTAGCGCTCGAACAGTTCGGCAGTGTGCAGCTCATCTTGTGTCAGTGCCTGCCGGCGGACCTGATCGGCTGTCAGGAGATCATTTTTCCAGGCGGAAAACTGGTGCAGCAATTCATCCGGCTCCTGGGGGGTGTCAGGATACTCGCGCGTAATGAGGTCGCGGATCAGACTGCGGGCATCTTCCTGATCGAATATGGTGAAACCCGGGCGCAAACCCAGCTTTTCCGCTTCATTGCGGATGATGTTCAGCCCCAGGTTGTGAAAGGTGGCCACGATCAGGCCCTTGGCCACCGGGCCGGATACCAGCTTTGCCACACGCTCCTTCATCTCCCGGGCAGCCTTGTTGGTGAAGGTCACTGCGGCAATATGACGCGCCTGATAGCCACACTCCTGAATCAGCCAGGCAATTTTCTGTGTGATGACCGAGGTCTTGCCGCTGCCTGCACCGGCAAGCACCAGAAGCGGGCTGCTGATCCAGGTGACGGAAGCTTTCTGACGTTCGTTGAGGTGATGCATGGAGACTCCGGGAAAACGTCATTATAGCAGCCGGAACCTGCGCTGAATAAGCCTCATCGTGCAGGATGGACTGCAGCATCTTTACAGAAAGAAACGTAAAAAAACGTTGGCAACAGGAAAGTATCTATACTAAATAGAAAGAATACAGGTGAGTGATTACTATTGCGCAGTCTCAAGTCAGGTAAAGCATATGGAATCGCATCGCGTCGGTCAGGATGACGGCGGCCGTCTGAGCCAGTCCCCCATTCTGTTTCTGGGCACGGAGCACCGGCACTACAGTCGCGTGCTGGAAATGCTCAATGCGCGTGCATCGTCGTACCGGGTTCAGTGGTGTCAGTCGCTCAGCCTTGGGCTGGATGTGCTGGCACGCCGCCGCTTTGCCGCTGTGCTCTGGGACAGTCGTCTGGCCGAGGACGGCCTGGTCGACAGCCTGCGCATGGTCGTCACGCAGGTGGATGCACCGGTCATCGTGCTGCTGGAGGACGATGCGCATGCGACCGTCCAGCATTGCCTCATGGCGGGCGCCCAGGATGTGCTGTCCTGGCGCGAAATGACCCCCGATCTCCTGCACCGGACACTCGACCGGGCATGTGGACGCTATGCTGCGTTGCGCGACCGCCGTTTTCGTGAGGGGATTGACAGTCTCACGGGCATCAGTGACCGGGAAAGCTTCTACGAACATGTTGCGCAGGCGATACGGCGGGCAGAGCGCGACGGTCTGTCACTGGGCGTCATCTATCTGAATATCGATGATTTCAGGCGCGTCAATCAGAGCCTGGGTTTTCGTGCGGGCGATCAGTTGATCCGCATGGTCGCGGGTCGGCTGCGTGATACCCTGCGCGGCTGTGACGCGGTGGCGCGCATGGGAGGGGACGAATTTGCGCTGCTGGTGGATAACGCCAATGAGCTCTACAACGTGATAGAGGTGATGCGCAAGCTGCGGCGGGCGTTCTCCAAACCGTTTCTGCTCGGGCAGCGCAGCGTTACCGTGCGTTTGAGCATGGGCGCTGCCGTCTGGCCGACCTCCGGGCAGTCTGTCGATGAGCTGTTGCGCCATGCACAGACAGCCATGCACGAAGCCAAGCTGGACGAGGGGGCCGGTTTCCGCTTTTTCAGCGATACGGCCAACCAGGAGGTTCAATACCGGCTGGAGCTGGAAGCCGACTTTCGTCAGGCCCTGCGGGGCAACAAGCTGGTGTTGTACTACCAGCCCCAGGTTGATCTGGAATCCGGCGATATTGTTGGCATGGAGGCACTCATTCGCTGGCCCCACCCCGAGCATGGGCTGCTGTTCCCGGGTGATTTTCTGGAGCTGGCCGAGCGCAGTGGCATGATCGTGCCCATGGGGTACTGGGTATTGCAGCGCGCCCTGCAGGACATGCAGCATATCCGGGAGGCCGGGTTCGGGGATCTGCACTGTGCCATCAATCTGTCCTTCAGGCAGTTTCAGGATCCCAAGTTCATCGAGACGACCATCCGCTTGCTGCTGGCCAGTGAGGTGCCCACACACTGCATCGAGTTTGAGCTGACCGAATCGGCCATGATGACCGACCGGCAGCATACACGTCAGTGCATGGAGCAGCTGGCCGACGTGGGGGTACGCTTTGCGCTGGATGACTTCGGTACCGGGTACTCGTCACTCAACTACCTGCGCAAGCTGCCCGTATCCACCATCAAGGTGGACCGTTCATTCGTGGAAGCCGTTCCCGAAGATGAAGATGACTGCGCCCTGGTGCGCTCCATGATCGACATGGCGCACAGCCTGCGTCTGCACGTGGTCGCTGAAGGGGTGGAGCGCCCGGCCCAGCGGGAGGTTCTGCGCCGCTGGGGGTGTGATTACGGGCAGGGCTACCTGTTCAGCCGGGCGGTGCCCCTGGATGAATTGCTCGAACAACTGGCTTCCGCGCAGCAGGCCACAGGCACCGATTCCGGCCACGGTTGAGGTGCGTGGCGGATTTCTGCTTTCCGTCCTGCCCTGCTTGGCTATAATGCCGCATTCACCCGTGAATTCAGGAATCCGATGAGTCAGATTTTCGAACGCATTGCGAGTGAGCTGGGTGCCCGCCCGGCTCAGGTAGAGGCGGCTGTACGACTGCTCGATGAAGGCGCCACGGTGCCCTTCATCGCCCGTTACCGAAAGGAAGTGACCGGGGCTCTGGATGATACCCAGCTGCGTACGCTGGAAGAGCGCCTGACCTACCTGCGCGAGCTGGATGACCGGCGCGCAACCATTCTCAAGTCCATCGAAGAGCAGGGCAAGCTGACCGAAGCCCTGAAGGCAAGCATTCTCGCGGCCGACACCAAGAACCGGCTGGAAGACCTGTACCTGCCCTACAAGCCCAGGCGGCGTACCAAGGGGCAGATTGCACGTGAGGCCGGACTGGAGCCGCTGGCCCACGCCCTGCGCGAGAATCCCTCTCTTGATCCACGTGCCGAAGCAGAAGGCTACGTGGATGCCGACAAGGGCGTCGCCGATGTGGACGCTGCGCTGGAAGGGGCGCGCTATATTCTCATGGAAGAACTGGCCGAGCAGGCCGATCTTCTGGAACGCCTGCGCAACTGGCTCTGGGATGACGGCATCCTGCGTGTGCGCGTCGTAGAAGGCAAGGAGAACGAAGGCGTCAAGTTTCGTGACTATTTCGAGCATGATGAGCCGCTGAAAGGCGTACCCTCTCACCGGGCACTTGCGATCCTGCGTGGACGCAATGAAGGCGTACTGACCTACAGTATCGGCGTCGAAGGCGAGCCGGAAGACCGGCGTACTCCACATCCCGGCGAACTGAAAGTGGCTGCCTGGGCGGGCTGGAAGGATGAAGGACGTCCGGCCGACGCCTGGCTGCGCGAGGTGGTGCGCTGGACGTGGCGCGTCAAGCTCAGCACCAGCCTGGAAACCGACCTCATGGCGCGCGTGCGCGAACGTGCCGAGGATGAAGCCATCCGCGTATTCGGCGCCAACCTCAAGGATCTGCTGATGGCGCCACCCGCCGGTCCCCGGGCGGTCATGGGGCTGGATCCCGGATTGCGTACCGGCGTCAAGGTGGCGGTGGTGGACCCCACGGGCAAGCTCGTGGCGCATACGGCCATTTTTCCACATGCTCCCCAGAATCGCTTCGAAGAAGCCGTGCGTACCGTGGCGGAACTGTGTCGGGCGCATCAGGTCGAACTGGTCAGCATCGGCAACGGCACCGCCTCCCGGGAAACCGACCGCTTTGTCGGGGAGGTCATCAAGCGTCATCCCGAGTTGCGCCTGACCAAGGTCATCGTCAACGAGGCCGGTGCCTCGGTATATTCGGCGTCCGAGCTGGCCGCGCGGGAGTTTCCGGATCTGGACGTCACCATTCGAGGTGCTGTCTCCATTGC
>RFIV01000272.1 GCA_003695085.1 Gammaproteobacteria bacterium | reverse complement strand
GCGAACTGGCAGGCATGGATCTGGTGGACGCACTGGCTGCGATGGCTGAGCGGGCAAGCAGGCTCCCGACCCCCCTGCAGCGGTTGCACAGCTGGCTTCGGCAAGGTGAGTTGGCTCGAAAACGGGGCAAACATAACTTGGCGGCCGCTATTGGGCGAGGCGTCATGAAGCAGCTTGAAACACATTCAGCCGGGCAATTCCTGCTCAATGAGCGATTGCAGGCGCTTGAACTGGTGGCACAGACCCCTCAGGACATCAGTCCGGAACTGGCCGAACTCAGTCTTTATCAACCTCAGGTGGCGTATCGCCTGATCAATCAATCCAACTAACCGAAAAAGGGAGTTTTCAACATGGCAAAGGACGGTACCGTCGCACCGCGCGAACGCATCAATATTCAGTACAAGCCCGAATCCGGCGCAGCGGAAGAAAGCATTGAGCTGCCGTTCAAGATGCTGGTCACGGGCGATTTTACCAACCGCGAAGATGACCGGATGGTGGAAGAGCGCAAGCCAATCAATATCGACAAGGACAACTTTGACGATGTACTGGCGAGCCAGAAGATCAGTATCGACATGACTGTACCGGATCGCCTGTCGGGTGAAGAGGGTGAAGAGCTGGGTGTTTCACTGAACATCCGCAACATGAAGGACTTCACCCCGGACGCGATCGTGGATCAGGTGCCCGAGCTCAAGGCATTGATGGAGCTTCGGGAAGCCCTGGTAGCACTGAAAGGACCGCTGGGCAACGTCCCGGCCTTCCGCAAGATGATCGAGCAAACCCTCAAGGATGAAAATCTCAAGGCCGAGCTGCTCAAAGAGCTGGGTATCGGTGAATAAGGAGCATTCACATGTCTAATTATGAATCCATGTTGAAGGTCGGTGCCCGTGCAGCCGAGCTGGAAGAAGCCTCTCTGATCAGCCAGATCGTGGAGAAGACGAAGCTCAAGCCCCAGGATGAAGGCTACGAAGTCGCCAAGCGCGGTGTCGGAGCGTTTGTAGCCGAACTGCTGCGGGATGAAAACAAGGAAGAGCGCGTCAACAAGAACCTCATTGACCGGATGATCGCCGAGCTGGATCGCAAGCTCTCGGCGCAGGTTGATGAAATTCTGCACAATGAAGCCTTCCAGAAAGTCGAGTCGGCGTGGCGGGGTCTGAAGCTACTGGTCGACCGCACTGACTTTACGCAAAACGTTCGTATCGAGATGGTCAACCTGTCCAAGGAAGACCTGTTCAATGATTTTGAAGACGCTCCGGACGTGACCAAGTCAGGCTTGTACAAGCTGGCATATAGCGCAGAGTATGGCCAATACGGTGGGGAGCCTTTTGGGGTAATTCTGGGTAACTATGAGTTTGGGCCGGGGGCGATGGATATGCGTATCCTGCAAAATTGCGCAGCGGTATCGGCCATGTCGCACGCGCCCTTTATCTCGGCTGCCGGCCCGCAATTCTTCGGTCTGGATGGGTTCGAGGGACTGCCCAATCTCAAGGAGCTGTCTTCAGTCTTTGAAGGTCCTCAGTTTGCCAAATGGCGCTCATTCCGGGAGTCCGAGGATGCCAAGTACGTCGGACTGACGGTCCCGCGCTTTTTGCTGCGCCAGCCGTATGACCCGGAGAACCAGCCGGTGAAGCGCTTCCAGTACCGTGAAACAGTGGAACACGATCATGAAGCCTATTTGTGGGGCAATACCGCCTTTGCATTTGGTACCCGGCTCTCCGAAAGTTTTGCCAGGTACCGCTGGTGTCCCAATATCATCGGCCCCAAAAGTGGCGGGGCGGTTCCGGATCTGCCGTTGCACTTCTACGAGAATATGGGCGACCTGGAAGCCAAGATTCCGACAGAGGTGCTGATTACTGACCGGCGGGAGTTCGAGCTGTCCGAGGAAGGCTTTATTCCGCTGACCATGCGCAAGGGCGGGGACAGTGCTGTATTCTTCTCGGCCAACTCCACCATGAAGGCCAAGGTATTCGGCAATACCCCGGAAGCCAAGCAGAAGGAGCTGAACCACCGCCTGAGTACGCAGCTGCCGTACATGTTCATCGTCAACCGTCTGGCCCATTACCTGAAGGTACTGCAGCGGGAGAACCTGGGCAGCTGGAAGGAGCGACAGGACATCGAACGGGAATTGAACGCCTGGCTGAATGGTTACATCGCAGATCAGGAAAACCCGTCTCCGGAAGTTCGCAGCAAGCGCCCCTTGCGCGCCGCGCAGGTGACGGTGGAGGACGTGGCCGGTCAACCCGGGATCTACCGCGTCAGCCTCATGGTCAAACCACACTTCAAGTACATGGGGGCGGATTTCGAGCTGTCACTGGTTGGCAAGCTGGACAAGTCCTGATCATGGCCGGCATCGGGTTTCTGGACCGGGTCGTGTCAGGGGAGCGTCATCCCAGAGGCGTCGCAACCGAGGAAGACATGGCCCGATCCGTCATGACGCATGTCGGCCGGATGTTGCAGATTCGGGCAGGCAGCGTGCCCGGTCTGCCCGATTTCGGGGTGCCGGACTTCAATGACCTGGTATTTGAGTTTCCGGATGCCATCTACAGGATCGGGCGCAGCATCCGGTCATTTCTGCTGGCCTACGAGCATCGTCTGGACCATGTGGAGGTCGTGTACACGCCCGACCCGGATCAGCCCCTGCAGCTCAAATTTCGAATTGATGCCCGGCTGCGCCCCCATCTCGGGGGACAGCCCCTGGCGTTTTTCACGGTCATGACCAGCAACGGACGCGCGTTTCTCGAGCGCTAACACATTGTACAGGTAGTTCACGGAAATGGATTTCAGTGAGTACTTCTTGCAGGAGCTGAAAGCCCTGCGTGAGTCTGGCAAGGCCTTCGCACTGGAACACCCGAGGCTGGCTGCCTTTCTGGGTGAGGAAGGTCAGGATCCGGATGTGGAGCGGATTCTGGAGGCAGTCGCCTTTTTGACAGCCAGATTGCAACAGCGAGTGGATCAGGGTTTTTCGGAGGTAACCCACGATCTGCTTCGCTTGTTATGGCCTGCCCAGTTGCAGATTACGCCGCCCCTGACCATGGTGGCCTTCAGCCCGACGGCATCAGCTTCCGGCCCGGTGAGCATTCCAAAAGGTACAGAAGTGTTGTCGGACGCGGTGGACGGGCAGCCCTGCCGCTTCCAAACATCGCGAGCACTGGAGGTCTGGCCCTGGGAGGTTGCCGGATGTCGCTGGCTGCGTGAGAACGAGCAGGATGCGCTGCAGCTGGATATGCGGCTGCTGACCCCTGACCCGCTGGCTCAGGATCCGCCGGATGAAATCTCCTTTTACCTTCAGGGTGACGCGCGTCAGACCGGGTTCTGGTTTCAGATGCTTCATCGGAACATTGACTGTCTTACCTTGCAGGTTGATGACTTGCCCGCGATCTGCGGGTCGGTCGAAGCTGAGGCTGAAGCCTTCGACCCGGACTTCGCGTTGTTGCCGGCGGACGCAAAACTGGCTGATGGCATGCGCATCGCCAGTGAATATCTGTTGTACCCGGAGAAGTTTCCCTTTGTTCGCCTGAAGGGGCTGAGTGCGATATGGCGGCGATGCCCGGATGTGACTCTGGAGTCTGCGCGTCGGTTGCGATGGACACTCAGGTTGAAGGAGCGCGTACCCGAGGCACACCGGGAGGTCAGCCGGCTGATTTGCCTGCATGTCAGCCCGGCAGTGAACCTTTTCGAGTGCGACGCCGTACCACTGGATATCGATCATCTGCACAGCCGTTACCTCATGCAGCCTGAGGGGCAGCCCGATGGCGTTCAGGCTCATTCCATATCACGAATCGAGGGCTGGAATCGAGATCAGCGTCGATACCGCACCTATCAGCCACTGGCCGACGCGCTTGGACAGATATCAGAGCGCCATGACAAAGTCTGGTTTTGGGAGCGGTGCCTGCCTTCACAGGTCAGCCGATACCACTGGCATCTCTGGCTCGGATTCTACGGCGAGGGTCGGCAAGCGGTATTGCCTGCCCGGGAGGTGATTCACGCGCGCTTGCTGTGCACAGATGGCCTTCGGGCACGAAAACTGGGTGTAGGCGATATCCGCCAGCCGTCTGACGTGCTGGCGCCACTGGTGACCTTTCGCAACATCAGCCCGGTCACGCCGCCTCTGTACCCGTGGTTGCACAGCCATCGTCTGTTCGAGCTGCTGGGCCTGCTTCAGCGAAGCGGGCGAACGGTGGACCACCTGAGCGAACTGGCGGAAATGCTGCGAACCCTGGACCGTCGCAGCCACTATGACCGCAGTCACTCCGAAGCGGCGCGGCGCAAGATCAGCAGTCTGCTGGGATTTGCTTCTCGTGATGACGTCAGTGTGCGACGGGGCATTCCCCGGATGGGGCGTGCGGTCACACTGGAAGTGGACGAATCTGGTTTTCTGGGGGAGGGCGACCTGTACCTGTTCGGATGTGTCCTGTACAGCTTGCTGTCAGGCCAGCGCCGCCTGAATGAATCATTTTCACTGACTCTCAAGGGGCACAAGCATCAAGGGGTCTGGCGATGGTAGGCCCCAATATTGCAAACCTGCCCCCTGTGCCGGTTCAGGATCTTGCACAGGCACTCAGAGTCATGGCGCGTTGGGAGGCCGAGGGTTCACCTGTCAGGTTCGTGTCTGATCCCTCGCTTTCATCCCAGACCGCGCCCGCGGTTCTGGAGTCGAAAGGCAGCCGCGAAAAGGAGTCGCCATGCCCGGGCTGGCTAATGCGACGTCGTGTGCTGACATTGCTTGGGGTATCCGGTAGCTTGCCCCCGTACATGCTGGAGGAGGCTGTACAGG
>RFIV01000033.1 GCA_003695085.1 Gammaproteobacteria bacterium | reverse complement strand
CCGCGTTCGAGAAAGTGATGCAGCTCGCCCAGTCCGGCACGCTCTGCCGCATTGTGAGTGGCCTTGAGTGTCCAGCGCAGCAGGTGGGAATGCACATAGCGCTCGAGTGCTTCACCGGCCAGTGCGATGAGCCGAAGCTGCTGCTCGCGCAACGGGCGGTTGTTGCAGGCAGCATAGGCGGCTGCGTAGCTCTGGCTGTCCAGCGTGTCGGCGCCCAGCCCGGACCAGGACTCAAGCAAGTCCAGATCCAGCTTTTGAGTCAGGTGGTTGAGCTCCACGAGGTCGGCGACCAGCTCCAGCACGTTATCCGGCAGCAGCTTGACCATCTTGGGAAACAGGCGGTCCAGGTCGTTGTCACGCTGAGTAAAGTCTTTCGGTGCATAGAGTTCGTTGACCAGAAAATCCAGCGCGGTGTGGTAAGCCGGATCCTGATACAGGTCAGCGTGAGTGGTCTTGAGCCGATCGACCTGCCACTGGCATAGCATGGGCAGGTGTTCGGCCTGAGGATGGGAGGGCTTGTCTTCGCGAAAATGCCGATAGGCTACCAGCACCTGCTGCAACCGGTGTGCTGCGTCAGTGCGGGGTGTGACGCTGAGTAACTTGTCGACCGCCATCCTGTACCCTCCCGTTCAGTGGCTGGCTATCTTACCAGACCTGCGCGGGCGGGTCAGGGGGTCAGGCCACGTGTGCGGCGGGCACCTGGTCCAGCGGCGGCACCCACTCCAGGGAGTCCAGCGTAATGAAGTGACTCTGTGCGCGTGTCTCAACGATTCGCCAGGCGTTATGAGACCGTTCGGCGCTGGCTTTCATCGCCCTCAGATCCAGGATGCGGTCCACCTGAGGCAACAGGAACGTGCCGTGCTGAACCGGTGCGTAAAGTGCTTCCGGTTCATGGCGCTCCATCCACTCGAGGATGTTTTCGATGTTTCGCACGATGGTCAGGTGATCCCGCGTAGCCGTAAAAGGTTTCTCCAGCAGTGCACGCTTGCGGGGCGTCATCTTGCCCAGGAACGTCTGGCTGTAGACGTTGGACGGCGAGCTGTTGATCAGCCGCACCACCCAGGGCCACATGCCGTGGCTGACCGGCTCCAGCAGGGCCTTGATCATGGGATGCAGACGACCTCCGGGCAGCACGGGAGCCTCCAGCACAATGTCTGCGTGCTGATACAGATCCGGGCGCTGGCGGATGGCATCCAGAATGACGGCGCCACCGCGTGAGTGCCCGTGAACCCTTATGCGCCCCGTTGTTGGCAGGTTTTCCATGGCTTGGTTGAGAATGGCCGCATCATATTCGATGGTTGCCTCGGCGTACTTGATCTCGCGTTCCCAGGGGGCGGGCTGAGTCGCCGCATCGCTGACGGGAATATGGTAGTTGGAGCAGGTCAGCAGAATGAGCTCGGTGTCGGGCGCTTGGTAGGTCTGTGTAAAGTAGCAATGGTTTTCCAGAAAGCCATGCACGCCGATGACCGTATGTTCGGCCTCGGCACTGTGATTCCGCACGGAGACGGCCCCCTTGCCAACGGTGTATACGCGACCGGAGAACATCTCCTGGTACGTGGGCTGGATGGGCCGTAGCAGCTTGCGTGCATGAATCGCTTTCATCAATCTACCTCCGCATTGGCCGGAGAGGCCGTTTTTTATACTTCTTTGGGTCTAGTTGTATCGCAAACAAGGCTGGTTTGCCATGTCAGTGTCCGGAAATATGACCTGTGTCCGGAGAATCGAGACTAAAGTCTGAGGCAATGGCCCCCAGCTGCAAAAAATGGCATCTTCTGCATTATAGGACGGAAATGGTACACATGTGTTAATTTTTGTAAGGCCATGAACTGGTGCATAATAAGGCGCTACGCAACACGCAGGACAGCAGATGACGGAGCAGGCTTGGGAACCGGTCAATGGGGCAGACGCGGTCTGGCTGAGGCTGGAAAGCGCAGACAATCCCATGGTGATTACGGCTCTGGCCGTTACGGAACCCCTGTCGGTGGCAGATCTGCATCGTCTGGTGCAAAGCCGGTTCATGCAATTCGAGCGGTTTGGCTGGATTCCCGTGAATCACTCGGGGATCTGGTTCTGGGAGCCGGATCCCGAGTTCGAGCCGGAGTTTCATGTGCGCCATCTGGCGCTGCCTGATCCGGGGGATGACGAGGCACTGGCCACGCTGGTCGGGGATCTGATGAGCCAGCCGCTGGCCGAGAATCATCCCCTCTGGCAGTTCGCGCTGATCGAGGGGTATCAGGGGCGGTCGGTGATTGTGATGCGCGTGCATCATTGCTACGCGGACGGATTGTCGCTGGCGGCGCTTTTTGGCGCGATCTCTGACGATGCCCCCAATGTCAGGCCGATTCCCGTGCGCAAGGAGCCGGTTTCGGAGTCGGAGAGGGCACGCACGTATCAGGGCATTCTGGAGACGCTTCGCCGGGCACTTGAACGGGTGACCCACATAAAGGGTGAATGGACGGAGAAGGCCGGGCAGTTGCTGGCGATGGCGGATGCCGGACAGGCCCCCTCCCAGGTGCTTGCAGCCGTGCTCGGCGAGGTGGCACAGCTCATGGCGCTGCCGGATGACAGCCCGTCTCCGCTGACTGGCCAGCGACTCAGCCCCCTCAAGCGCTGTGCCTGGTCGGCCCCGGTAGCGCTGACAGAGCTCAAGCAGACTGCACGGGTCCTGGGCAGCAGTGTCAATGACCTGTTGTTGGGGGCGGTCAGTGGTGGTCTCGGCCGCTACGCGACCCTGCAGGGCGGTGAGGCGCCCGGAAAGCTTACAGCGGCGATGCCGGTCAACCTGCGTCCGTTGAACCATGCCGACGGGCGTCAGGCACTGCTGGGCCTGGGCAACTATTTCGGGCTGGCACTGGTGCCGCTGGCTGTCTCCGCCGCCAACCCGCTGGAGAGTCTTTACCGTGTGCGACACGAATCGGAAAAGCTCAGGCAATCCTGGCAGCCTGCGATCGTGCATGTGGCCATGTCGCTGCTGGGGTTGGTGCCGGGGCTCCGCCAAACCGCGCTGGAGCTGATCAACCGGCGTGCATCATTGGTACTGTCCAATGTGCCGGGGCCCTGGCGCCCGCGTTATCTGATGGGGCGCAAGGTAGAGGATGTCATGTTCTGGGTGCCCCAGGCTGGCCAGATCTGCACCGGTGTATCGCTGATCAGCTATGGCGGACAGTTGCGCATGGGGCTGGTGACCGATCGCAATCACATCGCCCGGCCCGATGCACTCATGGGCTGCATGAGCAGTGCGCTGGAAGACTATATTCAGCTGGCCCGGGAAGGGTGGCATCCGCCGCGCCCGGCATCCGGTTCGCGGCGAAGCGGCCAATCCTGATAAATGCCAAACCCGTCAACGTAGTTCGTCACGCGCCCGCCTACCATTGCAGGATGTTACGGGAGTTGACGGACTGTTACACATGCGAAATGAAGGCCTTCTGGTGAGAGCTATGACGGGACGCACGCTTGGGATATTGGCCTGTGGCATGGTTCTGAGTGCCTGCACGGAAACCCCGGAGTTTCCTGATCGGGAGTTTGTGCCACTGACCAACAACCTGCAGGGCGTCTATACCGTCACCCAAGTGGATCTGGATGACCGGGAGGCCCAGTGGGGGCAGGCCATAGTCGGCCTGAGCAGCAAGGTCAGCATGCAGAACCTGTTGCGGGAAGATACCGATTCGGAAGGTAATACGACCTGGGAAGTCACCACACAGGGACTGGAAATCCGGGGATTGGACTCACGTGGATTGTACAAGGATCGCCGAAATGGCAGTGTGCGGCTTTTTTCGGACACGACCCACAACCTGCTTTCCTGGATGGACGTCAACGCCTTTCGCTGGAAGCTGTTTGCGCGGCAATTGACGGATGCGGACAACACGCTTGTTCAGGGCGAGTATTACTGCATGGCCTGGAATAACGATGGGGCCGGCAGTGAGGGCATAGATTTTTTCAGCACCCAGTACTTCGGGGACGGATCACGTGTGGACAGTCCGGTGTCTGCGTCGCCGAACGGGCGGGTGCTGGTGGCCAGCGCCTACAATTTCAGTCTGGAAACGGATGGACGCCTGACGCTGACCAATGCGGATCTGGATGCGGCAAAGGCGACCCGGGAGGCGGCACTGGCGACTGAAAGTGCCTGCCAGCCCGACGCGGGTCAGAGTGGTCTGAGTTCTGACTGTCAGGCGTTTGCCGGACTGTATGGCGCGGTGGCCATGGATGGCGATCTGACCTTTGCCAGCCGGATCGTGGATGGTCGTATCAAGGAAACCCTGGCAGAAGGCGAGGAGTTCGACCCCAAGGATGAATGGGGTGAGGGCGGACATTTTGAAATCTGTGCACGCAAGGG
>RFIV01000271.1 GCA_003695085.1 Gammaproteobacteria bacterium | reverse complement strand
GTATTGGCCTGCTCAACAAGATCCGGGCCTATGCCTTTCAGGATGAGGGGGCGGATACCGTCGAGGCCAACGAGAAGCTCGGTTTCGCTGCCGACTTGCGTGATTACAGCATGTGTGAACCCATGCTGGCCCATCTTGGGGTGACCTCAATCCGGCTCATGACGAATAATCCACGCAAGGTCAAGGCCCTGGAGGGCATGGGCGTCGAGGTGGCAGAGCGGGTGCCCCTGGAAGTCGGCCGGAATCCGCACAACGCACACTATCTGGCAACCAAGGCGGGCAAGCTGGGCCATTGGCTGGCAACGCATCAGGACGACGAGGTGTTGTAAGCATTGTGATCGGCCACCCGGCGGGGTAGCAGCCAAGGTGGCGTTGAGGCGCTGACAGGGCCCGGCTCAGGCAGCCGGGCTTTTTTCGTTCGAGGCGGCGCTGTCGCGGCTTTCTGTGATGCGTGCGTGGTAGCGGCGGATGCTCTTGATAATGCCTTCAGCATCCAGGCCTGCTTCGCGCAGGAGTTCGGCGGGCTTGCCATGCTCCTGAAACACATCCGGAAGCCCCAGTGTCAGTACCGGGACGGAGATGCCTTCGCTCTGCAGGTATTCGAGCACACCAGAACCCGCGCCACCCGCGACTACATTCTCTTCAATGGTGACCAACAGCTCGTGGCTCTCGGCCAGCTCACGGATGCAGGCTGTATCCAGCGGCTTGATGAAGCGCATGTTGACCAGTGTGGCATTCAGCTCTTCAGCCACAGCCCGGGCCGGGGACACCATGCTGCCGAAGGCCAGCAACGCGACCGTGTTTCCTTGTCTCAGCCGTTCTGCCTTGCCGATGGGCAAGGTGGTCAGGGCAGGATCTATACTTGCACCCGGACCGGTGCCCCGAGGGTAGCGCACGGCGGCAGGGCCCTCATGCAGGTAACCGGTGTGGAGCATCTGCCGACACTCGTTCTCATCGGCCGGTGCCATGATGACCATGTTCGGAATACAGCGCAGGAAACTCAGATCAAAGCTGCCGGCGTGCGTGGGGCCGTCTTCTCCGACCAGCCCGGCGCGATCAATGGCAAACAGGACGTCGAGATTCTGCAGGGCAACATCATGGATGAGCTGGTCGTATGCACGCTGCAGAAAGGTGGAGTAGATTGCCACGACGGGCTTGAGCCCCTCGCAGGCCAGCCCTGCAGCCAGGGTAACGGCATGCTGCTCCGCAATGGCCACATCATGATAGCGATCCGGAAAGCGCTTTGAAAAATCGACCAGATCGGAGCCTTCACACATCGCGGGTGTGATGGCGTGCAGTGCGGGATCCTGTTCTGCCGCGTCACAGAGCCACTGCCCGAATACATTGGAGTACTTGGGGCGCGGACGCTTTTCCAGCGGGCGTGCCGGAGGCTCCGGCTCGATCTTGTTGATAGCGTGATAGCCAATCGGATCGCGCTCGGCAGGCGCAAAACCCTTGCCCTTCTGGGTGACGACGTGCAGAAACTGGGGGCCTTCGCGCTCCATCAGGTTTTGAAGGGTGTCAACCAGCAGCGGCAGGTCGTGCCCGTCAATCGGGCCCACATAGTAAAAGCCCAGCTCTTCAAAGAGCGTTCCGGGCGCAATCATGCCCTTGACGTGCTCCTCGGTGCGCTTGACCCATTCGCGCAAGGGGGCCGGAGCACCTTCCAGCACTTTCTTGCCGCTGTCGCGCACGGAATGAAATGTACGGCTGGCCAGCACGCGCGAGAGATAGTTGGACAGGCTGCCCACGTTTTCCGAGATGGACATGTCATTGTCATTCAGCACCACCAGCAGATCGGCACGGGTATCGCCGGCATGATTCAGTGCCTCGAAGGCCATGCCAGCGGTCAGCGCACCATCGCCAATGACGGCCACGGCCTTGCGTTTTTCGCCCTTGCTGCGTGCGGCGAGTGCCATGCCGAGTGCAGCCGAAATGGACGTGCTGCTGTGACCGACGCCAAAGGTGTCGTACTCGCTTTCCCCCCGTTTGGGAAAGGCTGTCAGACCGTCCTTCTTGCGCATGGTCAGCATGCGTTCCCGTCGTCCTGTCAGGATCTTGTGGGGATAGGCCTGATGCCCCACATCCCAGACCAGGCGGTCATCAGGAGTGTTCAGTGCGTAGTGCAGGGCGATGGTCAGTTCCACGACGCCCAGTCCGGCCCCGAAGTGGCCGCCGGTCTGGCTGACACTCCAGAGCAGGAAGGCTCTCAGTTCATCCGCCAGCTGCACCAGCTCCCACTGATCCAGCAGACGTAACTGTGCCGGGCTGTCGATTCGGTCCAGCAGCGGTGTCTGCGGTCGGCTGCGCGGGAACTCGTAATAGGTTTTGGGTTTGCGCATGGTGTCCAGGGTCTCACAGCAATCGCAGCATTATAAGCGATGTTGACGTATGACACACGCCGTTAACGGGCTCGCCGTGCCAATTGATCGACCAGGCAAGCCAGCGGGCGATCGTCAGCTGCCAGCTGTTTCAGGCAGTGGGCAGCACCTGTCAGTTCGTCTTGGGCTTTGTGTTCCGCCCCCGACAAACCCAGCAGGCGGACATAGGTGGACTTGTTGTGCGCACGGTCCTGTCCGGCTGCCTTGCCGAGCGTGGCGGTATCCGCGGTTTCATCCAGAATGTCGTCCTGAATCTGAAAAGCCAGGCCCAGATGTTTCCCGAGTTGGCCCAGGCGGGCCATCGATGTTTCATCGGCACCGGCGATAATCCCGCCCATTTCCAGGCTGGCCTGGATCAGGGCGCCGGTCTTGTGTCGATGAATGCGCTGCAGGGTGTCCAGATCCACCGCCTGATCCGTCGCCTCCATGTCCCAGGCCTGACCCACGGCCATGCCGGAAGCCCCGGAGGCCCGGGCAAGTATTCGCAACAATCGCACAACATCCAGGGGCCGGACAGGTGCCTCGGCAAGGGTTTCGAAGGCCAGCGTCTGCAATGCATCACCGGCCAGAATGGCCGTTGCTTCATCGTACTGGATGTGGCACGTCGGGCGCCCCCGACGCAGTGCATCGTCATCCATGGCGGGCAGGTCGTCATGGATCAGTGAATAGGCGTGAATCATCTCCAGCGCACAGGCCGCCGGCAGTGCATGCACTGCCTCGCCTCCCAGTGCATCGCAAGCGGCCATGGCAAGCAGCGGGCGGACTCGTTTGCCGGGAGCCAGCAGGGAGTAGGCCATGGCATCGCGCAGGCGGCTTTCGGGCTGGCTCCTGAGGCAGGTTTCAAGCTTGGCGTCCACCTGTTTCCGCCACAGTTCCAGTACGTCAGAATGGGAGGTCATCGTCCAGGCCGTCGTCGGCTCGGTCATCGCGAATGGTGTCCGTGCCAGGCGGGTGGCTGTCTGCCGGGCCGTCGGCCTCGTTGCTTAGCTGGCTGATGCGCAATTCGGCCTCCCTGAGAGCCTGCTGGCACTGTCGTGACAACCTGACGCCCTCTTCATAGCGTGCCATGGCGTCTTCAAGTCCCAGCTCCCCCTGCTCCAGTGTCTGCACGATGGCTTCCAGTTGTTTCAGTGCGGTTTCAAAATCGGGTGTATCGGTCATGCGATCCGGGCTCCGGATGAGAATGCGCATACCCTAGCGAAGCGGTTCGGGCAGGTCAATCCGCTTTGACCAAAGGCAACTGGCAGATTTTTCACTTTGTGTTTATCCTTAGACAGCATGTAGAGGCTTCTTGCTGATTCTGAGTCATTTTTCGGGTGTTCCGGAAGAAGGGGTAACCTGTGGATCTCGCGACCCTTGTTGGTTTGTTGGGTGGTTTTGCCATCGTCATCATGGCCATGGTGCTGGGTGGCGGCCTCGGGATGTTTGTCGACATCCCTTCGGTACTGATTGTAATTGTCGGTTCCGTGTTCGTGGTGTTGATGAAGTTTACATTGGGGCAGTTCCTGGGCGCAGGCAAGACCGCCGCCAAGGCCTTCATGTTCAAGCTGGACTCACCGGAAGACCTGATCGAGCAGGTGGTTGAGCTGGCGGATGCAGCGCGTAAAGGTGGGCTGCTATCTCTGGAGGGCAAGGAAATCCCCAATGATTTTCTGAAGAAGGGCATTCAGCTGCTGGTGGACGGCCACGATGCCGATGTGGTCAAGACGCTGCTGGGCAAGGACAAGTCACTGGCCGTGGAGCGACACAAGCAGGGCGCTGCAGTCTGGGCTGCCTTCGGGGATGTGGCACCGGCCATGGGCATGATCGGAACGCTGGTGGGGCTGGTTGCCATGCTGTCAAACATGGATGACCCAAAGTCTATCGGGCCGTCCATGGCGGTTGCCCTGCTGACCACGCTGTATGGTGCAATGATCGCCAACATGGTGGCTCTGCCCTTCAAGGACAAGCTGGAAAACCGGCAGGGCGAGGAAGAGCGGCTGAAGTCCATGATCATTGACGCCTTGCTGGCCATCCAGGCAGGTCAGAATCCGCGTGTGATTGAAACCATGTTGCGAACGTATCTGCCTGAGAGCAAGCGGGGCGGAGGCGACGAGTAAGACATCATGAGTGACGACGAAGAAGAAAAACCCTGCGAATGTCCTCCCGGGCTACCGGGGTATCTGGCGACGTTTGCCGATCTGATGTCGCTGTTGATGTGCTTTTTCGTGCTGCTGCTGTCCTTCTCTGAAATGGATGTTTTGATGTTCAAGCGGCTGGCCGGCTCCATGCGCGAAGCCTTTGGTGTTCAGAATCAGGTAAACGTCAACATGATTCCCAAGGGCACCAGCATCATTGCCCAGGAGTTTTCGCCGGGCAAGCCGGAACCTACGCCCCTGCAGGTGGTCATGCAGCACACCACGGATACTGACCTGCCCAACCTGGAGCAGCTCTGCAAGCAGGAAGTGGAAAAGGCACTGGAAGAACAGTGTCCGAAAGTTCAGGGCCAGGAACTCAGTGACATCGTGGTGCAGAAAATCAAGCAGCTCATGGATGAGACTGAAGCGGATGCCGTATCGGTTGCCTCGGCCATGGAGCAGGAAATCCGCAACAACATGGTGGAGGTCGAAACCCGGGGGCGCAAGATCACCATTCGTGTTCAGGAAAAAGGTTCGTTTGACAGCGGGTCGGCGACGCTCAAGTGGGAGTTTCTGCCGGTGATCGAGAAGCTGGCAGAACTGCTGGTCAATATCGAGGGGCATGTGTCCATCGAGGGGCACTCTGACAGCATCCCCATTCATACCGCACGCTTTCGCAGCAATTGGGACCTTTCGGCGGCCCGGGCACTGGAGGTTCTGCATGCTCTGACCGAGGCACGCCCGGATCTGGATCAGCAGCGCTTTACGGTTTCAGCCTATGCGGACACCCAGCCCTTGGTCCCGGACGATACACCGGAGAACAGGGCTCGCAACCGCAGGGTAGAGATCATTATCCAGCAGCCGCTTGATGAAAAAACCAAGCAGGAACTGGAGGCGGCCAGGAAGCAGGCTCCTGAAATCGTGAATGAAAATACGCTGCCGGGTATTCAGGAGTTGTCACCGGATGAAATTTTCTGAGCAGAGTGAACAACAGGCATGAGTGATGAAAGGCGCCGGTATTTTCGGGTGGCCGACCAGGTAGGCCTGGTCTGGCGCCAGCTGGCAGATGATGAACCGTGGGAGCATGGCCGGACCTTTGAGGCGTCGGATGTGCTCATGCGGCTGGAAAACCAGATCAGTGCGCTGTTTGAATCCATGCGCACCAGTCAGCCCGCTGTGCTGGAGGTCCTGGAACTCTTCAATCGCAAGATCAACCTGGCGCTGTCGTTGCGGGTAAACGAAGGTGACGAGCCCATGACTCGCCTGAAGTCAGTGAGTCTGAGTGCCTGTGGCATTGCCTTCACGTCGGATCGTCCAGTACCGGTGGGGGCGAGACTGGCCATGCAGCTGACACTGTTTCCCGGCAATGTCACGCTGCCCCTGCTGGGGGCGGTGGTTGCCCGTGATCAGCATGGTGGCACTGATGAGGAGCCGTGGGTGATCCGCGCCGATTTCACGGGCATTGATGCGGAGCATCAGGAAGTCCTGATACAGCATGTGATTCGGGCTCAGGGCCGGGCGCTCAAGGCGCGGCGTGAAGCCCGGGAGGCTGGCAGGCCGGTGCCTGGAGAATAGCTCCACTCGGTCAGGTGAAATGCGCCCTGCGCATCCTGGCGAGCGAGTGTGGTGCAGCGGGTGCCATAGTCGGGCAGGGTGATGAAGCGGGATGACAAGGCGGCTTCAAACTCTTTGGGAAGCCCTGTATCGGGCAGCTGGTCAGCCGGCGCGCGTGTCTCATCCAGCATGACCTGCCACCACGTCTCTTCATCCGTGATCCCCGCTTTCAGCAGCCCCTGAATCTCGCTTTTGCCCTGCTCAACCTTGAACCAGGGCGCATCGAGGTCGGCGTTGCTCAATCCGTAAAGGCCGTTTTCCAGGCGCCTGTGAATGACATTCGGACGGTTCGTGACATAGTGCAGCCCGGAGGCATCGAGAATGAGCAGGTTGAAGCCGGAGTAGTGATCTGCAGTGTTCAGGAGTGAGTCCAGCCATGCGTTGAAGTCCGGTGCCAGCAGTGCATCGCGCACGAGATACCCGCGTGACAGATGCCCCTCGGGCTGGGGGTGACGTCGAACGTTGGTCACGACGGCAAAGCGAGAGCCTGTGCAGCCCAGCCAGGTACCCCCTGCCTGAGCGTCACGTCCGGCAATGATTTCCGGCGTCGAGGGCCAGCGCATCAGCGGGGCTGAAGGCCGGTTGAAAAACTCATCGCGATTGGCCAGTGCGACGAAGGGCCATTGGGGGTGACACCCCAAGGCTGCGAAGACCAGGCACATGAAAAAATCGCCATCCCAATAGCTGAGCAGTCGTGTATTATAGCGCCTTTGGTACAGGAGCAGCGCATGATTTTTCTGGCGTATCTCGCGCTGGGAGCGGTAGCCGGCGTACTGGCCGGCCTGTTTGGAATTGGCGGCGGGTTGATTATCGTGCCGACGCTGATTCTGAGCTTTGAATTGCAGGGCATGGACCCGGGTGTGCAGGCACATCTGGCGGTGGGGACTTCACTGGCGACGATTGTCTTTACCGCGATCAGTTCCATTCGCAGTCATCATGCGCGCGGCAGCGTACGCTGGGACCTTGTGCGCTACCTGGCAGTGGGACTGGTGATCGGGGCTGCATTGGGTTCTCAGACCGCGGCACGCATGAGCGGTGAGTCGCTGCGGTTGCTGATCGGCCTGTTCGCGCTGGCCATGGCGGTGAAGATGTGGCTGGACCTGAAGCCTAAACCCGGGCGGGACGTGCCGGGGCGGC
>RFIV01000032.1 GCA_003695085.1 Gammaproteobacteria bacterium | reverse complement strand
CCCTAGCCTACCCCAAGCTATAATCGCCGCTCAAGTAGCGGGAGGTGGCATGTTTGCGTTTCTGGATTTTTTCGGGCTCACAGTTTTTGCCATCTCGGGCGCGCTCGTGGCCGGTCAGAAGCGGTTCGATGTGTTTGGCGTGCTCGTTGTCGCCTTCGTTACCGCGTTAGGCGGCGGCACCCTGCGGGATCTCGTGCTCAATGCACACCCAGTGGTCTGGCTGGGCAATACCCATTACCTCAATGCAGCACTGCTGGCTGGACTGGGTACCTTTCTGTGGGCCCGGGCCGCTCCGATCCCCATGAAAGCACTGGCTGTCGCCGACGCCATCGGGCTGGCCTTCTTCACTGTCACGGGTGCGGAGAAGGCCCTCTCCCTGGGACACAGCTGGGAAGTCGCCATGATCATGGGCATGACGACGGGGGTGGCCGGTGGCGTCATTCGCGATATCATCTGCAATGAAGTGCCGCTGATCTTCCACAAGGAAATCTATGCGACCCCGGCGTTGCTGGGCGCGCTGGCCTTTATCATCGGGCGGGAGTACGGACTCGAGAACCTGGCGGCCTGGCTGGGAATGGGCGTCACCCTGAGCCTGCGGCTGGCAGGCGTCTACTTCGGCTGGTCGTTACCGGCTTTTTTGTCCGTCAATGACACGGGTTCCGGACGCTCGCCATAAAGTGCCCAGAAACGCTTCTCGTCGAAGCCGTGCATGCGCTTGCCATTGACCACAATCAAGGGTGTACCCCGGCCCCCCAGACGATTGAAGTAGGTGCGCGCCGCGTCCGACGTGGAAATATCAAACTCCTCGTAGTCGATGCCATAACGATCAAAGGTCTTGCGCGCCACGTAGCAATAGATGCATGCGGCGGATGAGAACATGTAGACCTTGGGGCCCGACGATTGAACCTGCCCGGAGGGCGCCGTTCCGGGCTCCGCATGGGAGACAGGCATCCCTGCTGCAAGGCCCAGCAGCAAGGCCAGGCAGAAGACATGAATGAAGCGCAGGGGCGTACAACCTGATGACGGGCTTGCATTCGCCGGGTTGGTTCCGTGCATGCCTCATTTACCCCCGTCTCGCGTTAGTGTTTCCGGTTTTCATGCTATGATGCACCTCAGGTTCAGGGTTGAACTGAGCCTTAGAACATTGATAGACCCTAAAGTTCCGGAGAAACGATGTCTGCCTACTGGTCCGAGTTCCTGACAGTTGCGCTCATTCATCTGCTGGCCGTGGCCAGCCCGGGACCGGACTTTGCCGTGATCCTCCGCCAAAGCCTGTGCAAGACGCGCTCGGCCGCGCTCT
This sequence comes from Gammaproteobacteria bacterium, assembly GCA_003695085.1. Taxonomy (GTDB): domain Bacteria; phylum Pseudomonadota; class Gammaproteobacteria; order Pseudomonadales; family Oleiphilaceae; genus Thermohahella. Next base: position 2,347 of record RFIV01000032.1, on the reverse strand, counting down.
GGACATCAGCCGGCATTGGTCTGGGTATTCTCTTTCATGTGACCTACTCGCTGGTGGGCATTGGCCTGCTGATCGCCCAGTCCGTCTGGCTGTTCACCGTGCTGAAGATGGTGGGCGCGGTGTATCTTCTGTATGTTGCCTGGCAGTGCCTGAAATCCCGGCCTCTGGATGCGGGTGCTCTGCAGGCGGAAGGCAATGCCCAGGGTGAACACTGGAAGGCCTTTCGGCTGGGGCTGCTGACCAACGTGCTCAATCCCAAGGCCACACTGTTCTTCGTGGCCCTGTTCTCGGTGGTCATTCAACCGGATACGCCCAAGTCCGTGCAGGCAGTGTATGGCCTGTGGATGAGCCTGGCGACCGGCCTGTGGTTTGCCGGCGTCAGCCTGGCACTCTCCGCCCAGCGCTTTCGTGAGGCATTCCGGCGTCAGGTACATCGCATCGAAAAACTGATGGGTGTGGTGCTGGTCGGCCTGGCTGCACGCCTGTTCACGGCATCGCAGAACTGACCGGACGCCCAAAACCTGTCGATCGGGCAAAACCTGATTTCAGCAGGTTCCTGTTTTCTGAACTATAGTGAAAGGCATCCTTTTCACCATCGGGAGTTGTTGTCATGCCTGAGTGGGGCCGTTACCTCAAGAGCCGGCTGTTGTTGCCGGTATTCGTTGTGCTGCTGGTTGCCATTGTCCTGCAGGTACTGGTCAACATATTGCTGACCCGAAGCAACCTGGACACCATGCAGGTGTCGGTCCATCACGCGCTCAAGCAAAGCGGTGAAACAATCTCCGGCGAGCTGAACGATGCACAGAGCACGATCAATGAGCAGATGGTCACGCTGTCGGACAATGCCAAGCGCGCCCTGGCCGAAGCGCTGGCATCAAAGCTGGGTGTCGAGCAGCGAGGGATCAGTCAGCAGATCAAGAGCACGCTCACGGGAAGCGCCCGACGTGTCGCTGAGGTCATTGCCGCCGTATCGCCCCCGGCGCTGTGGGACAAGGATGTACCCGAGCTGACCCGACTGGCACAGATGGCGGATCAGGATGAGTCCGTGGTCTTTGCTGTCTTTTTCGATCAGGACAACAAGTACCTGACGCGTTACCTGGATCGCAAGGATCCCCGGGTGCAGAAACTGCTCAAGGCCAGCACCGTGCGCGGTTCCATCAACAAGATCATGGATGCCGCCAGCCGGTCCACGGATATCTGGACGATCAAGGTGGACATCAAGCCACAGGGGGTAGTGATCGGTCAGTTCGTCATCGGCGTCTCAACCGAAAAGGTGGAGGCACAAATGGCTGCGCTGCAATCGCGCTTTGACAAGCTGAACGAAGACAGCCAGACCATGGTGGCCGACATCATCGGCAAACAGGCCAACACCGTCGCGGATGCGCTCAAGGGCTCCCTGCGCAAGGTGGAGGTCACGCTGGAGGACAGCATCGCGGCGACCGGCCGGGTGATCGAGGAACAGGCCGGGCAGCTGATGACTCAACTGAGTTCGCTTTCCGTACTGCTGGGCATCGTGCTCTTTGTCGTCATGCTCGCGGTACTTGCCGTGCGCGTGGTCGCCCGGATCAATCAACTGCGTGGTGCCATCTGGGAGGTCGCGGAAGGTGATGCAGATCTCACTCAACGGGTCCGCATGACGGGCAATGACGAGATCGTGGACACGGCAGCTGGCCTGAACGAGTTCATTTCACGCATTCAGGCCATCATCAAGACGGTCAACACCAGTGCGCATTCGGCGGCACAGGAGTCCGAGTCCCTCAACCAGCTCGCCGAGCGTGCCAATGAATCCGTGCGCACGCAAAAGGCCGAGATCGAGCAGATTTCTTCCGCCATCTCGGAAATGAGCAGTACCGCGCACCATGTAGCGGAATCCATACAGACGGCAGCCAATGGCATTGAGTCGATCCGCGATGAAACCCTGCAGACCGCCAAGGTGGCCGAGAAGGTGCGCAACCGGTTGCAGGCTCTGGTGGACAATGCTCAGCAAACTCAGCAGGTGGTCACCGAACTGGACAGTCATACTCATGATATCGGCTCCGTGCTGGATGTGATTCGCAGCATCGCCGAGCAAACCAACCTGCTGGCGCTGAACGCCGCGATCGAGGCGGCTCGGGCCGGTGAAAGCGGGCGGGGGTTTGCCGTGGTGGCGGATGAAGTCCGGGCCCTGGCGTCCAAGACGCAGCAGTCCACGGAAGAGATCCAGTCACTGATCGAGCGCCTGCAGGCCGGAAGCCAGAATGCAGTGCAGCAGGCCGAGTCTGCGGTGACCAATGCCTCGGAAAGCCAAAGTGCCTTCGCCGAGTCAGACGCTCATATTGAAGCCGTCAATACCGCGGTGGATACCCTG
>RFIV01000270.1 GCA_003695085.1 Gammaproteobacteria bacterium | reverse complement strand
GGTCACCCCCCAGGCCGCAATCTCCACGTCACCTTCTCGGCTGCGAAAATAGAAGCGCGGCCGCCCGCGCTGGCCATTCAGCCAGCCGGGCAGATCGATGTTATCCAGTTGAATGACCCGGCGACGGGCCAGCAGGTGCGGCCCGAACGCCAGCTCACGTGCACGCGGCATCCTGACGTCCTCTCGGTTACAGCGGTCAGTCTAGCACGAATGCCACTGCCTTTTTTGAGCTTGATCAGATTAGCGCAAATGGCAGCGTAACCGTGATCACGGCCGCCACCCCATAGGTGAAGACACGTGCCACCGCACCGGGATGAAAGCCCAGGTCATGCAGGCCATGAAACACCCGGTGAGCGCAATGCCAGAGCGTCAGGGAGATCACGCCCCACAGGATCAGCGCCATCAGCGGGTGTCCGAACAGGGCCTGTGCGCGCTCATAGTTCAGCGGCTCGCCCATGCCCAGTGGCAGCAGAACACCCAGGGCCAGCACCAGGGCCGGGGCAACGAACGCCGACACGACACCGCCCGCTCCAAAGAGGCCCCAGAAGAAGGGTTCATTATGTTGCCATTTCATCTTATCACCCTCCTCAAAGCAGAATGGCCAGTACAACAATGGATGCGACAACAAACCCGGCCCAGTGCGCCTTGCCCACCAGATCGGGGTTGACCTTCTTGCCGGCAATCACCGCCGGCATGGCCCGGGGCGCTATGGCAAACCAGGTAACGGTGTGATAAATCGCCATCCCCAGCGTGATCAGGCTGAACAGGATCATCCAGGGCTCGCCCTGAAGATCGATCCAACCCTGCCAGGCCGCCTCGCCCTGAGACAGTCGCCACAGGCCCACCGTCAGGTTCAGCATCCACAATCCCACGAACACACTGGTCGCCTCACGGATCATGTAGCGGGTGTAGAACGGATTCTTGAGGTACCAGTTTTTCGGCATCGTTGGCCGATAGGTTTGACGTGCCATCTTATTCTCCTCCCCCAAGCTTCGACAGGCCCCAATCCATCATGCCGTTGACCTTCTCGCGCTGAATGGCAGCGGCCGGGTCCACGTGCTTGGGACACACTTCCGAACAATAGCCCACGAAGGTGCAGCTCCACACGCCATCCTTGGTATTGAGCACCGCCTTGCGATCCTCCTCACCCAAATCCCGGTTGTCGGCGTTGTAGCGGTGCGCCAGTGCCAGGGCCGCCGGGCCGACAAACTTCGGATTGAGACCGAACTGCGGACAGGCGGAGTAACACAGCAGGCAGTTGATGCACATGGTGAACTGCTTGAACACCGACAGTTCCAGCGGCGTCTGCCTGTACTCGCCCACGCCGGTGGTGGGGGGCTGTGCTTTCTTCGGCTTTTTCAGGGCCGCCCCGGCATCCACGATAAAGGGTTTCACGCGTTCGAGCTTTTCGACAAAATCTTCCAGATCCACCGCCAGGTCCCGCTCGATGGCAAAGTTCTTCAGCGGTTCAAGGGTGATGGTGGATCCGGGGCCGAAATCACGCAGGAAGGTTTCACAGGCCAGCTTCGGCGTGCCATTGATCACCATGCCACAGGAGCCACACACGGCCATGCGGCAGGACCAGCGATACACCACCGACCCGTCCAGATCCTCTTTCACGTATTGCAGCGCGTCCAGAATGGACCACTCCTTGTGGTAGGGCACCTCGAAGCGGCCAAATTTCGGTTCCGGGCAGGTTTCCGGATGATAGCGCTGGATTTCAATGGTTACGTTCGCGTCACTCATCGCTATCCTCCTCAGTGATCCGCGTTTTCACCCGCGGCGCCGTAAACACGCTCGGCCGGCGGGAAGGTGGTGATGTTCACAGGCTGATACTCCAGCGCCGGATCGTCCTTGCCCCGGTACCAGGCAATGGAGTGGGCCAGAAACTTCTCGTCGTCACGCTTCTCGAAACCATCCAGACGCTGGTGCGCGCCCCGGCTTTCCTTGCGGTTGATAGCCGATACGGCAACGGCCAGCGCCACATCCAGCCCCGACTCCAGCTCAAGGGCCAGCAGCAGGTCGGTATTGAACGGCAGGCTCTTGTCGTCGATGGCGGCATGATCCAGCCGCTCGCGCAGTTCACGCAGCTTGGCCAGGCCCTGCTCCATCTCCTCGCCCATGCGATAGATCCCGAACAGATCATCCATGGTCTGCGCCATTTCCTGACGAATCCGGCCAATGCGCTCTTCACCCTTGCGATTGCGAACCGCCTCGACCCGGGCCAGTTTTTCCTTCGCCTGATCCAGCAGCTTCTGCTCGTCCGCCAGACCATTCTGCTTGCTGAAGTCCGTCGCCTGTTCACCGGCCAGACGCCCGAAGACCAGCAGCTCGGACAGGGAGTTCGAGCCCAGCCGGTTCGCCCCGTGCATGCCGACGCTGGAGCACTCGCCCGCCGCGTAGAGGCCCGGTACATCCGTCGCAGTGTGCTTGTCGGTACGGATACCGCCCATGGTGTAGTGGATGACCGGCAGCACCGGAATCGGCTCCTTCACCGGATCCACACCCACCAGCTTGATGGACAGGTCGCGAATCAGTGGCAGGCGCTCGTTGATATAGGCTTCACCCAGATGCCGCAGATCCAGATGCACCACTTCCCCCTGCTCGGTGGTGATGGTGCGGCCCTTGCGGCGCTCGTGCCAGAAGGCCTGCGAGAGACGATCCCGCGGGCCCAGCTCCATGTACTTGTTCTTCGGCTGGCCCACAGGCGTTTCCGGCCCGAGACCGTAGTCCTGCAGGTAGCGGTAACCATCCTTGTTGAGCAACAGTCCGCCTTCACCCCGGCAGGCTTCGGTCATCAGGATGC
>RFIV01000269.1 GCA_003695085.1 Gammaproteobacteria bacterium | reverse complement strand
CATGTGAAGCACCTTCACGCCATGGATCTGGAAGCGGGTTACGGCGGTGTATACCTGCCCGATGCGCTGGCTCGGAAATACCCGTCGGCGCCGTTTGAACTTAAGTGGAAGTATATTTTTCCTGCAGACAAGTATTCCGTTGATCCGCGCTCGGGTACCCACCGCCGGCACCATATAAACGAACGGCAGATTCAGCGTGCTGTCAAGCGTGCCTCCGCAGCGGCGGCTATTGCCAAGCGTGTCTCGTGCCACACCTTCCGGCATTCTTTTGCTACGGAGCTGCTAAAAGCCGGGACTGACCTGCGGACGATACAGGAGTTACTGGGGCACAGCTCTATCGAAACGACGCAGATCTATACCCATGTGGTGGGCACTCATCAGCGAGGAGTAGTCAGTCCGGTGGATAGTCTGTGACGTTTCTTCGCTTGTAGCCGCTTCCAAAATATGCCTCGCAGGGCGTACCATAGAGATCAAATTGATCAATTTAATCGAGTGCCAGGATGAAAGTATTGAATGCAAGCGATGCCAAGAGAGAGTTTGGTGAACTATTGTTACGCGCACAGCAGGAGCCCGTGGCGATCAAACGCAATGGAAAACCAGTCGCAGTGGTCATTTCAACACGGGAATACGAAACGCTTGAAGCGTTGAAACAACGTTACCTCAAGCAGGCGCTGGCGGAAGGCGACTCTGATTTGCTTCAGGGATATATCATGGATGGTCCGCAAGTCATGGACAGATTGAGAAGGCGTCTGGCGGGTGAAGAGGACTAGTACGGAAGCGACCTTCAGTTTCACTCGTCGAGCTGAGCAAGATCTGGAGCAAATCATTGACTATACCGCCTCCATGTGGGGTTTCGCCCAAGCCGCAACCTACCTTGCTGGCTTTGAAGACCTGGCGCTATTGCTGGCCAGAAATCCGGAAGTCGGCACATCCCGTCACAACTTGGCCAACGGGCTACTGAGCTTCCCTTACGAGCGGCACATACTCTTCTATAGGAAACGAGCTTCGGGCATCGTTATTATCAGGATCCTGCATCAACACATGGATCCGGACATGCATTTGTAGCCCCAAAACAAAACACCCCGGCCAGGCCGGGGTGTCGTCTGATTGCCATCACTCCCACTCGATCGTGGCAGGCGGCTTGGACGAGACATCGTAGACGACGCGGGAGACGCCACTGATCTCGTTGATGATGCGGTTGGAAACACGTTCGATCATCTCATACGGCAGGTGTGCCCAGCGTGCAGTCATGAAGTCCACGGTTTCCACGGCCCTCAGGGCAATCACGTACTCGTAGCGACGCGCATCCCCCACAACGCCCACGGATTTCACCGGCAGGAACACGGCAAAGGCCTGGGAGGTCTTGTGGTACAGGTCCGCCCGATGCAGTTCTTCGATGAAGATAGCATCGGCTTCGCGCAGGATGTCTGCGTACTCCTTCTTGACCTCACCGAGGATGCGTACGCCCAGTCCCGGGCCGGGGAACGGGTGACGGTACACCATGTCATACGGCAGCCCGAGTTCCAGGCCGATCTTGCGCACTTCGTCCTTGAACAGTTCCCGCAGCGGTTCTACCAGCTCGAACTGCATGTCATCCGGCAGCCCGCCCACGTTGTGGTGAGACTTGATCACGTGTGCCTTGCCGGTCTTGGAGGCAGCGGACTCGATAACATCCGGGTAGATGGTGCCCTGGGCCAGCCACTTCACGTCCTTGAGTCTGGAGGCTTCCTGATCGAACACTTCGATAAAGGTGGCTCCGATCACCTTGCGCTTTTCTTCCGGGTCGCTGATACCCTTGAGGCGGGACAGGAACAGGTCTTCGGCATCTGCCCGGATGACGCGCACGCCCATGCTCTTGGCGAACATGTCCATGACCTGATCACCTTCGTGCAGGCGCAGCAGACCATTGTCCACGAATACGCACGTGAGCTGATCACCAATGGCCTTGTGCAACAACGCGGCCGTGACGGAGGAGTCGACGCCCCCGGAGAGTCCCAGCAGGACCTTGTCGGTGCCGACTTGCTCGCGGATACGTGCCACGGCATCGTCAATGATGCGGCCCGGCGTCCAGAGTGTTTCGCAGCCGCAAATCTCCACCACGAAACGTTCCAGTATGCGCTGGCCTTGCTGGGTGTGCGTCACCTCCGGGTGAAACTGTACGCCGAACCAGGGCTTGCTCACATGACTCATGGCCGCGATGGGCGCGCTTTCCGTGGAGGCGGTCAGCTCGAAATCCGGCGGCAGGTGGATGACCTTGTCACCGTGACTCATCCATACATCCAGCAAGCCGTCGCCGTTTTCCAGCACGTGGTCACGAATGCCTTCAAAGAGGGCGCCCGGCTTGCGCACGCGCACTTGTGCATAGCCAAATTCGCGCTTGTCCGAGGCCATGACCTTGCCGCCAAGCTGCTCGGCCATGGTCTGCATGCCATAACAGATGCCGAGAATCGGCAGATCCATGCTGAAAAGGCATTCGGGTGCCCGCGGCGAGCCTTCTTCCGTAACGGATTCGGGGCCACCGGCAAGGATGATGCCCTTGGGGTTGAAGGCGCGAATCTCTTCTTCGGTCATATCGAAGGCGCGGATCTCGCAGTAGACACCGATTTCCCGCACCCGACGCGCAATCAACTGGGTGTACTGGGAGCCGAAGTCCAGTACCAGAATTCGATGT
>RFIV01000268.1 GCA_003695085.1 Gammaproteobacteria bacterium | reverse complement strand
GTCTCAGTGTTGAATCCCTGCCCCTGAGTCAGACCGTTCGGGGTGTATTCAGCAATCCGCTGATTCTCGCCATCCTGCTGGCGCTGCCCTGTGCCGCCCTGGATCTTCAGCTGCCCGGATGGCTGGATACAGCCGGGCACTATTTCGCCCAGATGACCCTGCCACTCGCCCTGATCTGCGTGGGAGCTTCGCTCTCGCTGGACGTCATCCGTCGTGCAGGTCGTCTTGCCCTCACGGCCACGCTTGCCAGGCTTCTTGTCCTGCCGGGCATCCAACTGGGCCTGGCCGCGGCCTTTGGGCTCAACGGCATGGCACTGGGGACCCTGTTCCTGATGCTCGCCTCGCCCACCGCCACGGCCAGTTTTATCATGGTAAAATCCATGGGCGGTGACAGTGACCTGGCCGCCGCCATTGTGGCGTTTTCCACTCTTCTTTCCTTTCTGACCTTGGCATTGGGGCTGACATGTCTGCGAGCGCTTGGCTGGATCTGATTCGTGATACCAAGGCCTGGCTGGCCTTGCTCTCCGCGCATCACGCACTGTTGATGACCTGTCTGATCATTCTCGCGCTGTCCTGCATGACCCAGGCCCTCTGGGAAATCTTCCATCGCGGTCACAGCGCCACCGGACTGGCATCCCCGTCCCCTACGGCACGCAACCAGCTCCGGGCATACAATGGCATGTTGCTGGGCATCGGCATTCTGGCCATCTGGGCATCCGTGAATCTGGACCAGGCCAGGCAGCTGGTTCAGGCACTGGGTGTTGTCCTGCTGCCTTCGGCTCTGGCACGCCTGATCTCCTTCCGCATTGACGGCGCACCGCACTGGTCCAGCCGGCTCTACTACGGTGTGGAACTGGGCATGGGCCTGATCTTCCTGCTATGGCCACCGGTTTCACGGTAGTTGCATTTGTAGACGACCGGTCGTAAACTGACCAGACATCAGACTGATGCAACCGCCCCAAGGCTGCATTGAACTACACTGACACGAGTCACCCGAGCCCATGGCACGCCCACGCAAGAATGAAAACATCCGGGAAGATATCCTGCAGCAGGGCGTCACACTGCTGACCCTGAACGGCTATCACGGTACCGGGCTGAAGGCGCTGCTGGAAGCGCTGAACATTCCCAAGGGCTCCTTCTATCACTACTTTGACAGCAAGGAGGCCTTCGCAGCGGAAGCCATCGAGTACTACATCGACCTGCTCCTGAAACAGTTCGATGAGCTGATTGCCCGCAGTGGCGAGACACAGCCGGTGGCCACCATTCGTCTGGCCTACACCCTCATGATCAAGGGCATGGAGGCGCAAGGGTGTGAGCACGGCTGCCTTCTGGGCAACATGGCCGCAGAAGTAGGCAGTTACTCACCCCGCTTTCAACAGGCCCTGCAGCGCGCGTTCAGGAACTGGAAGCATCGGTTTGTGCCCCTGCTGGAACGCGGCCAGGCGCTGGGGCAGGTGCGTGCTGATATTCCGGCCGAGGAGCTGGCCGACGTATTCTGGAATGCCTGGGAAGGCAGCATCCTGCGCATGCGCTTCGAAGGCACGACCCAGGGACTTTACCGCACACTGGACTCCCTGCTGCTTCACCTGTTTCAGCCCTGAGCCTTCGCCTGACGCATTCAACCCCATGAAATCAAACAGTTATTTTGTACCCTTTCAATATTCAATAAGTAGACGACCGGTCTAATAGGAGATCACCATGACCACACCGACGCTTTTCACCCCGCTGCAACTGGCCCGCGGCCCGGAGATCAAGAACCGTTTCTACAAATCGGCCATGAGCGAGCAGCTGGCCAACTGGCACAATGATCCGCTGCCCAAACTGGCGCGCCTGTATCAGCGCTGGGCCGAGGGCGGCACCGGCTTGCTGGTGACCGGCAATGTCATGATCGACCGCACCGCCCTGGGGGAACCCAAGCAGGTCGTGCTGGACGAACAGAGCCCCCTTGAACCGTTCCGTCAGTGGAGCCGTGCCGCGCAACAGAATGGTGCACAGTGCTGGATGCAGCTCAATCATCCGGGCAAGCAGATCCCGTCCTTTTTGGCCAAAACGCCCGTCGCGCCTTCCGCTGTACCTCTCGGCAGAGGGCTGGAGAAAGCTTTCAATCCGCCCCGGGCACTGCATGACGCGGAAATCCTTGAAATCATCCGCAAATTTGCGACAGCCGCGCGACTGGCGAAGGAAACCGGTTTTTCCGGGGTTCAGATTCACGGCGCACACGGCTACCTGGTCAGCCAGTTCCTGTCGCCTCACCACAATCGCCGCAAGGATCGCTGGGGTGGCAGCCTGGAAAACCGCATGCGCTTTGTACTCAGCGTCTATGATGCCATTCGCGAGGCGGTAGGCGACGACTTCCCGGTGGGCATCAAGCTCAATTCCGCTGATTTTCAGCGCGGAGGCTTCGAGGAAGGCGACGCCCTGGAAGTGATCAAGGCGCTCAGTGAACGCGGAATCGATCTGATCGAAATTTCAGGCGGCAACTACGAGTCACCGGCCATGATGGGCAAGGCGAAGAAATCCACGGTCGAGCGCGAGGCCTATTTCCTCGACTTCGCCGAGCAGGTGCGTGAGCATACACAAGTGCCGCTCGTGGTTACCGGTGGTTTCCGTTCCGCTCCGGCCATGGCGAAAGCGCTGGAGAGCGGCGCCACGGACATGATCGGACTGGCTCGCCCGCTGGCGGTATACCCTGACCTGCCCAACCGCATCGCAAAGGATCCGGCGTTCGTGGCGAAGTTTACCCGCCCGTCCACCGGCATCCATGAGCTGGACAAGTTCGGCATGCTGGACATCACCTGGTACGAGCGCCAGATGGACAGAATTGCCGAGGGCAAGAACCCGGATCTGAACCTCAGTGCCTGGAATGCGGTGATTCACACCTTTGGCCGCCTCGGCGTCCATGCCTTCCGCAAGCGCCGGGCGAAAGCCAGCGCGTGAATCAAGCCTTGACTCGGTAGCCCACTACGGAGTGATGATGGGGGTCACCTCATTCCAAGGAGATCCTCATCATATCCCGCGTCTGACCGCCTGTCGCCGCCTTCATGCTGATCAGGCAGGCGGTCTTCGGCTACACCTGTTGAGGCCTGCCTGATAAGGGTCGCCAAAGCGGGGCGGCTTCTTCTTGATCTGGGTCGCTTTTCAGGTCAATCGGGATGCAGGGCTTACCATTCATTGATATGATGGGGCTTGTTACATCCTGAGCAATTACAAGAAAGAGCGCATCAGCGCCACAAGCCACCAGGTTCGAGGACATGACTATAACAGCCATCAGACCGAAGGATCTGACGTTGATTCGTGCCAAAATCCTGGTGCCCCGGGCGCCGCAGTATCTCTATCCCCGGGACAAGTTTGACGACCTGCTGCACGAGGCCGCAGAGGCCAGCCTCGTGCTGGTTCAGGCCCCTGCCGGTTACGGCAAGACATCCACCACCGCAGATCGCCTCAGCGCGCTGGGCGCCGATACCGCCTGGGTACGGCTGGATGAGCAGGACAATGAGCCCGGCCAGTTTGCCCAGTACCTGGTCCATGCGTTGCACAGTCAGCGCCCGGTGCTGGCGCCGTGCATTGAGCGACTGGAAAACGGCGACTACCACGGCCTGCAGCCCCTGCTGACGGACATGCTGGCTCAGCTGCCGCTGGAGGATGAGCCGCTCTATCTTGTTCTGGATGATTACCATGTCCTCCACAATCCGGAGATCCATCAGGCGGTCGAGTTTCTGCTCAAGCACCATCCGCCTTACCTGACACTGGTGATCCTCACACGCACACTGCCCCCCATCGGCATTGCCCAGCTGCGCATGCAGGGTCGCCTGCTGGAAATCACCGCGCGTGACCTGGCCTTTTCCGCGGATGAAGCCGAAGCCTACTATCGCCAGCGCCTGCACTATGCCCTGTCGCGCGAGACAGTGGAGCGTGTGACCCGGCGGGCGGAGGGCTGGATTGCAGCGCTCCAGCTGGCAGCTGCGTCCTCGCCCACCGCGCAGGATTTCGATACGTTCACCGAACAGCTGCCCCAGGGCAATCAGCACATTTTCAACTACTTTGACGAACTGCTGGCCGAAGCGGTGACTGACGAAGAGCGCCATTTCCTGTTGCGCACCAGCATACTGGACCGCTTCAATGCCTTCCTGGTCATGCGCGTGACGGCCCAGCCAGATGATCAGGTCTTGCTCAACCGGCTGCTCAACCTCGGCCTCTTTCTGATCCCGGTGGATACAAGTGGACTCTGGTACCGGTACCACACGCTCTTTGCCACCTACCTGCGCCATCTGCTCAACTGCACGCTGCCGGAGGAGGCCTCCACGCTGCACCTGCGTGCAAGTGAAGCCTGGCTCGCCCTGAACCGGCCTGAAGATGCGGCCCAGCACGCCATCCAGTCAGGTGATGCCGAGCGCGTGGTAAATATTCTGATGCGCTTTGGCCGGGATTTTCTGACCGAAGGGCGATTCGGACTACTGCAACGCTGCCTGGACACGCTGGACAGACAGCGCGTGACCGACCAACCCACCCTGACGCTTCTGCGCGCCTGGGTGGCGCAGTCTCAGTATCAGTTTGATGAAGTGGAATCCTGGCTTGCAGAAGCCGAGCGGCGCATTGCCGAGCACAATGACGAGCAGGAGCTGATCAGCGCACGGGCGGAGTTCAACGCAGTGCGCGCTCAGGTGGCCATGAACTACGGCGATCCCCGTCGTGCCCTGGAGCTGGCCGAGGCCGCACTGGAGGCCGATCCACGCTACCTGCCATCCTCCTTCATTGCTGCCAACTCGGTTCTGGGTGAAGCACACTTTGTGCTCGGGCATCTCAACCGGGCCATGGCGCAGATGCAGCAGACCGAGCAGCTCGCCCGTCAGCGCAATGTCCATCAGAACGTGATCTGGGCCCTGTGCCAACAATCGGAAATCGCCGTGGCCCAGGGCTATCTGCAAAAGGCTTACAACTTTCAGGAAAAGGCTTTCCAGTACGTCGAGGAAAATGCACTGGAGCACCTGCCCATCCTCGAGTTCCTCTACCGCATTCGCGCCCAACTGCTGTTCGAATGGCACCACCTGGAAACGGCGGAAACCTGCGCCCTCAAGGGCATCGAGATTCTCGAAGCCCAGGGCGAGCGCTGGTACATTCAGAACTATGTGGTGCTGGCCAAGATTGCCCAGGC
>RFIV01000031.1 GCA_003695085.1 Gammaproteobacteria bacterium | reverse complement strand
GGACTGATCATGCCCGGGTGCGGGTGTCCCGTGGCGGCGTTTTTCAAACCCATGGCGCGGTTCCACCTGCCGTTTTCAGACGAGGAGGAAACCATCTACCGGGCCGCTTCGATGTATCTGCTGGCACAGTATTTCAGGGCTCAAGAGGGGCTTGAGGCAGAACTGGATCTCGAAGGGTTGCGGAAGGCTTACCAGGCCATACATATCATGAATATGGATTTTTCCGAGCGCCTGCGGGCCATTGCCAAGGGAGACAGTGCCGTCAACGCCGTGGTATTGCTCGACTTGTTTACCAAGACCATGCCGTGGGCAATTGACGACAAACTGTCTGAGATTCGCTTCTTGTTCGAAGGATTTCTGAAAGACTGAAGATCAGCCCAGCAGAAGGCTGTCGTCTTCCAGTTCCTCGCCGCGCTGCTTTTCAAACTGGGCAAGAAGATCTCTGACCGTGAGTTTGGCGCGGGCCTCACCTTCAATATCGAAGGCGATCCGGCCTTCGTGCAACATCAGGATACGATCTCCATGCTGCAAGGCCTGCTTCATGCTGTGTGTGACCATCAGAACCGTCAGTTGCTTTTCGGCAACGATACGCTCCGTGAGTTCCAGGACAAAGGCTGCGGTCTTGGGGTCCAGTGCGGCCGTGTGTTCATCCAGTAACAGTATGTCCAGGGGGCGGAGTGTCGCCATTACCAGGGATACCGCCTGACGCTGCCCACCGGACAGCTGCCCCATTTTCTCCCCCAGCCGCTTCTCAAGACCGAGTCCGAGTCGGGAGAGTGCATCGCGGAACTGCTCGGTCAGCTCCGCCTTGACCGCACGCGAGAGTCCCCGCCGCTGCCCGCGGCGAGCAGCCAGCGCCAGATTTTCTTCAATGGTCAGATTCTCGCAGGTGCCGGCCTTGGGATCCTGAAAAACCCGCGCCACCCGGTGAGCTCGCCGGAATGAGGGCAGGCGGGTCACATCCTCGTTGGCGATGCGTACACAGCCCGTCTCAACCGGTGCGTCACCTGAAAGTGCGTTGAGCAATGTACTTTTGCCTGCCCCGTTGCTGCCAATGACGGTTACAAACTGATGCCGGGGAATGATCAGGTCAATGCCCCTGAGCGCATGCACTTCCAGGGGCGTACCGGCGCCGAAACGAATATGCAGGTTCTGAACTTCAATCATGCGGAACGGACTCCCACGCTCTTCATGTTCCGGCGTACCCCGGGCAGAACAATGGCGACAGCAACGAGAATGGCGGTGATCAGATTCAGATCCTGTGCCTTGAGGCCGATGAAGTCAGCATTGAGCGCAAAGGCAATCGCCAGCCTGTAAAGAATGGAGCCCGCAATACAGGCGATGAGGCTGATCAGCAGGGTGCGCGTGCCAAGAATGGCTTCCCCTCCAATGACGGAGGCCAGCCCGACGACGATGACACCCACACCCATGGTGACATCCGCAGCGCCCTGAGATTGCGCAAACAAGGCCCCGGCCAGGGCCACCAGCGCGTTGGACAGGGCGACGCCCATCAGCACCATGCGACCGGTATGGATGCCTTGCGCCCGGGCCATGGTGGCATTGGCGCCTGTGGCGCGCATGGCCAGTCCCGCCTCGGAGGACAGGAAGGCATGCAGCAGCCCGGCGGCAATCAGCACCACGAGTGAAAAAAAGACGACAGGCACCAGGTAGTAGGCATCGAGCATGTCCTGAAAGGGGGTCAGGACGGTTGTTTCAGTGAGCAGGGCCACATTGGGGCGCCCCATGATTCGCAGGTTGATGGAATACAGTGCGATCATGGTCAGAATGGACGCGAGCAGATGCAGAATGTTCAATCGCACATTCATCCAGGCGGTCAGCATGCCCGCTGCGGCGCCCGCAAACATGGCCATCAATGTAGCCAGCCAGGGATTCCACCCGCCCACGATAAGCGTGGCCGCGACGGCCGCCCCAAGGGGAAAGGAGCCGTCCACGGTCAGATCAGGAAAATCGAGAATGCGAAAGGAGATATAGACCCCCAGGGCGACCAGCGCAAACAGCAGACCTGTTTCGACGGCGCCCCAGAATGCGATACTGCTCAGCATGAATTACTCAACGATAGCCTTGGCTTCTTTGATCAGGGCTTCATCCAGAGTGATGCCCATGCGCCGTGCTGCCTTCGGATTGACGTACAGCTCCAGCTTCTCGACACCTTCCACAGGAATATCGCCCGGCTTTTCACCCTTGAGGATGCGCACAACCATGCGTCCGGTCTGGCGACCCACGTCATAATAATTGAAACCATAAGCGGCCACCGCGCCGCGCTTGACGGTATCGGTATCGGCAGCGATCACCGGAATCTGGTTGCGCTCACCGACCTGAATGACCGCCTCTACCGCGGATATCACCGTGTTGTCAGTCATCAGATAGATTGCATCGACCTTGCCGACCAGGGAGCGTGCCGCGTTCAGAATCTCGGATGTCTTGGTGGCCACTGCTTCCACAATCTCGATGTCCTGAGCCTTGGCCACGTTCTTCAGCCGGTTGACCAGTGAGACCGAGTTTGCTTCGCCGGGGTTGTAAAGGGTGCCGATACGCTTGGCACCGGGAACAATTCGCTTGACCAGTTGCAGATGGCGCTCCAGAGGCAGCATGTCGGTCGTGCCCGTAATCCGGGCGCCCGGGTTATCCAGGCTTTTTACCAGTTTTGCGCCGACAGGATCGGTCACGGCCGAAAAGACAACCGGAATACCACGTGTGGCCGCTGCGACGGTTTGAGCAGAGGGGGTTGTGATGGCGACGATGACATCCGGCTGCTCGCCTGCAAACTTCTTGGCAATCTGGGCCGCTGTAGCCGGATTGCCCTGAGCGCTCTCGTATATCCAGTTCAGGTTTTCGCCCGCCTTGAAACCCTGGGCTTCGAGCTCATCCTTCACGCCCTTGCGGCAGGCGTCCAACGCAGGGTGCTCCACGATCTGAGTAATGGCTACTGTGCGGGTGTCGGCCTGTGTGCTCAGCGCGACAAACAGGGCAACAGCCCCCGCGAACAGGCGGGACAGAACGCTCATGATGTTTTTCCTCTCAATCTTCAGGATTGTTATGGGTTGCAAGAGTCGGCGGATTTTATCACAGCCCTTCTTGCAGGGGTATGCTCAGTGAGAGGTTGCTGAGGTTTCGCGATACGCCTTGCGCAGTGCAAGACCGGCGAAGGCCTGATAGAGAATGAAACCACTGCCGGCAAGAAACAGAAGTGCCAGTATCAAAAATGCGGCTTCCTGATCCAGCGTCAGCTGCCGCCCGAACTGCATGGCTGTCATGAAGACGGATAATTTGTCTATGAAGAGATAGGCTGCGAACAGTCCACTCGCGATACCACACACGAGCTGGCTGATGATCATGAGCATGGAGGGCAGGGTGACGGTATGTCCGCACTGGTCACACTCCCATGTATCAGAAGACTCCATCTCATCAGGTGCGGTTGCCTGCTGAACCATATGGCCGGACTTGCAGCGACGGCATAAAAATTCGTTCATGAGCACTCTTTTGCGTGGATTTTTCGATTATTTGGTATGAACCAGCGCCAATCGGCCCTCGGGAATTTTAATATCTGTCACAGATTCCTGCCCGGGTTTTCTATAGAATTACAAAAGATTACAAAAAGCACAATTCAATCCACACACCATAATAACAGACAAGGACACCTATGAACGCTCAAGCACAGCCCAAAGTCGCGCTGAAAACCCCTCTGCAGATGTTTTATCACTGGGAGGAAGCCAAGGCCAACGCCATTTATTTCACCCAGCCCTGTGGAAACGGGTATGTAGAAGAGTACACATGGAAGCGTGTGGGGGACGAAGCCCGCCGCATGGCAGCCTACCTTCGAAGCCTCAACCTGCCCGAAGGGTCGCGTATTGGTATTGTTTCCAAGAACTGTGCACACTGGATCATGTCGGATCTGGCTATCTGGATGGCTGGCCACATTTCGGTGCCCCTGTACCCGACGCTCAACGCGGAAACCGTACGTCAGATCATGGAGCACAGTGAGTCACAGGTTCTCTTTGTGGGCAAACTCGACGACTGGGACAGCATGAAGGATGGGGTGCCGGAAGACGTTCATTGCATCAGCTACCCGCTCAGCCCGCCAAATGACTTTCCGACCTGGGAAACGATTATCAAGCAGCACGAGCCGATTTCTGACAAGCCGACCCGCAAGCTCGACGAGCTGGCAACGATTGTCTATACCTCCGGCTCGACCGGCATGCCCAAGGGCGTCATGCTGACGTTCTATGCCATGTCCTATGCCGCACAGGGCGTCGTCAAGGAGCTGAATGTCACATCCGATGAGCGCATGCTGTCCTACCTGCCGCTGTCGCATGTCTTCGAGCGATTTGTCGTTGAAATGGGCTCACTGGCTGCCGGGTTCCACCTGTTCTTTGCCGAATCGCTGGATACCTTCGTGCAGGATCTTCAGCGTGCACGCCCCACGCTGTTCCTGTCAGTTCCGCGTATCTGGACCAAATTCCAGGCTGGCGTTCTGGACAAGATGCCGGCCGAAAAGCTGGACAAGCTGCTACGCATCCCCCTGGTTTCCTCTCTGATCAGAAAGAAGATCCTGAAGAAGCTTGGACTGCAGCACGTCAAGTTTGCGGGCAGTGGATCCGCCCCTCTGTCTCAGGATATCCTCTCATGGTATCGCAAGCTGGGCCTCGAGCTGTTGGAAGGCTATGGCATGTCAGAAAACTTTGCCTATTCGCACATGACGAAGCCGGGCCGCACACGTGTTGGTTATGTGGGGGAGCCGCTGCCGGGTGTTGAGTGCCGAATTGCCGAGGACGGTGAGGTGTTGGTCAAGAGCCCTGCGAGCATGACAGGTTATTACAAGGATCCGGAGAAAACCGCAGAATCCTTTACGGAAGACGGTTTTCTCAAGACCGGAGATCTGGGCGAAATCGACGAGTTGGGTCGTCTCAAGCTGACAGGACGCAAGAAAGAGCTGTTCAAGACCAGCAAAGGGAAATACGTAGCCCCGGCACCGATTGAGAACCAACTGGTTTCCCATCCCGCTGTCGAGATGGTGTGTGTGGCCGGCGCAGATTTTCCCCAGCCCCACTGTCTGGTGATGCTCGCAGAAGATGCCCATGCCCGCCGCGACGACCCGGCCTTCAGGGAGGAGTTCGAGCGCACGTTCCAGACCGTGCTGAATCAGGTAAACCAGCAGGTTGACCCACATGAGCGTCTGGCTTTTGCTGTCGTGGTCAAGGACCAGTGGCTGATTGAAAACCAGTTCCTGACGCCCACCATGAAGATGAAGCGCAATATCATCGAGTCGAACTATGAACCTTACATGGAAGGCTGGTACCAGCAGCGCAAGGCAGTTATCTGGGAATAATGCTCTTCAGGACAAAAAGCATATCGGGCCGCAACATGCGGCCCGTTTTCTTGGAAACATCCAGGAAAAGCCTCAGACTGACTCAGCCCGAGCGGCTTTCTTGCGAAGCTATGACTGTCTGAGCGTGGCGCGGTTTAAAAGAATGACCGGAAGGAGCCCCGTGAGGACGATAATCAGTGCTGCCATGGCGCTTTGTTCCAGCTGTTCGTCCGAAGCAAACTGATAAACATAAGTTGCCAACGTTTCGAAGTCGAAAGGCCTTAGAATCAGCGTGGCGGGCAGTTCCTTCATGCAGTCCACGAACACGATCAGAGCCGCCGTGAACAGGCTCTTGCTCAACATGGGCAGATGAACCTTTCTCAGAATGGCGCCGGGCCGGTAACCCAGTGTACGGGCGGCGAAATCCATGGAGGGGGTGATCCGGTTCAGACCGGATTCGGCTGAGCCAACCGCCACGGCCATGAAGCGGGAATTGTAGGCATACAAGATGGCAAATGCTGTCCCGCTGAGCAGTAAGCCGGTATGCCAGCCCCAATACCGTTCGGACAGATCACTGAACCAGTTGTCAAAGGCCGCCAGAGGAATAATGACCCCTATCGCCAGCACGGCGCCCGGCATGGCGTAGCCTACCGTGGCCATCTTGTTCAGTGTCATGGATATTTTGTCACGACTGAGGCGCTGAGCGTAGGCCAGAAGCAGACCGCTCACGACCAGCATGGCGGCAGAGACGGAGGACAGCATGATTGAGTTGCCTGCGAACCGGAAAAAATCCGAAGTCCAGCTCTCTTGTGCATACTGCACGGCGTATACCACGAGAATGGTGGCGGGCAGCCCGAATCCCAGGATCACCAGTGCAGAGCGAACAGGATCGCCCATGCAGACTGTACGGTATTCAAGCGTGCCCGCTGAATCGGGCTGCGTGTGCGTGACTGATAAACACGGACCTTGCGTCGGGAAAACTGTTCAAGATAGATGAGCAACAATGCAAAGGTAACCATGCTGATAGCGATCTGGGCCGCTCCGCCCACATCCCCGTAGTTGAGCCAGGTGTCAAACAGGCCTGCGGTCAGTGTCTGCACCGCAAAATAATCCACCGTACCAAAATCGTTCAGCGTTTCCATCAGGACCAGTGCCAGCCCCACTGCAAGACCCGGTCGCACGGCTGGCAGCAACACGCTCCAGAGAGTCCCCAGGTATCCGCGCCCCAGGCTGCGGCTGGCCAGAAAAAGGTTGCCGGACTGCTCGAGCAGGGCAGCGCGTGTGGTGAGGTACACGTAGGGGTAGAGCACCAGGGAGAACATGGCCGTAGCCCCGCCTAGTGAGCGGATCTCGGGAAACCAGTAATCCCCGGGTGAATCCCAGCCAAAAATTTCCCGCAGAGCAGACTGGAATACGCCGGCATACTCGAGAAAATCGGTGTAGACGAACGCAATCACGTAGGCAGGGAAAGCGAATGGAAGCAGAAGGGCCCAGCTGAAGAAGCGCCGGCCGGGAAAATCAAAGCAGACGACCAGCCACGCGGATACCAGGCCGAACAAAGCTGTCAGTATCCCGGTGCCGGCCATGAGTTCCAGAGTCGTCACAACATATCGTGGCAGGACGGTGGACCACAAATGTGTCCAGAATTCGCCGGTTGAGGAGGTGGCCAGCCAGAGAGTGGACACCAGGGGCAGGCAGACAAAGGCTGCCGCTGTAAATGCAACAAGGCGCCAGCCCCAAACGGGGCCAGCGCCAACAGCCTGTATTGATTGTGACATTGAGGCGGTCAGGCTCCTGAATCAGCCGTCAAAATTAACCTTGTCGACCAGCTTGGCTGCTGTTTTGCGGTGCTTGGCAACCTCGGACAGCGGCAGCGTATCGGCCTTGAACTTGCCCCAGGATTCTACCAGACCGGAAGGCTCAACGGCAGGGTTAACCGGATACTCGAAGTTCTGCTCGGCGTACATCTTCTGAGCCAGACGCTCGGACAGGAACTCGATGAGCTTCACAGCCGCTTCCTTGTGGGGCGCGTACTTGGTGACAGACGCCGCGGAAATGTTGACGTGAGTGCCGCGGTTGGACTGGTTCGGGAAGACGATGTTAACCGCCTGTGCCCACTCGATCTGCTTTTCATTAGTCAGCATCTTGCCAAGGTAGTAGCTGTTGCCCAGGGATACATCACAGATGCCTTCCTTGATGGCTTTCACCTGCGCGCGATCATTGCCCTGTGGTTTGCGAGCCAGATTGGCCTTGACGCCCCGCAGCCACTCTTCGGCTGCAGCCTCGCCCTTGTGGGCAATCAGTGAAGCAATCAGTGCCAGATTGTAAGGGTGCTTGCCTGAGCGGGTGCAGACCTTGCCCTTGAATTCAGGCTTGGCCAGATCTTCATAGTTCAGGTCCAGGTTCTTGACACGCTCCCTGGACGCATAGATTGCACGTGCGCGAACAGTCAGGCCGAACCAGCGACCTTCCGGGTCACGATATTGAGCGGGAATGTTCTTTTCCAGCACCGCGCTCTTGATGGGCTGGACCACATCCTTGTCCATCAGCTCTTGCGAACGGCCGATATCTACTGTCAACACCACGTCAGCCGGACTGTTCTTGCCCTCGCGCGCAAGGCGTTCCGCGATGCCTTTCTTGGCATAGACAACCTTGGTTTCGATGCCGGTCTCCTTGGTAAAGGCGTTCAGGATCGGTTGAATGAGATAAGGCTGGCGGTTGGAGTAGATGTTAACAGTTTCGGCAGCCTGGGCCTGGAGGGAGGGCAGCATGAGCGCTGCTGCGGATACGGTCAGTGCGCGTTTGAAGAACTGCTTCATGGTTGGCTTCACCTGTTAATCATGTTGAAAACGATAACGATTATCAAAAAGATCGAGTCTTGTGTCAACACATTCCTCTTGGGATGCTGGTATTATGTTCGGAAACGGGTCTCATGACTTGACGGGCATCAAGAATCAATCAGAAAAGCAAAGGAGAATGCATCTCAATGAGACGTGCATCCGCAAAACGCATGTTACCGCTCGCGGCGGTCCTGACGCTGCAGGGCTGTTCGACCTACTACGCCCACTACGGGCGTTTTGAGGCTGAAACCTCCCAGGGGCATTTGCGCGAAGCGGTGATCGCCTGGTACACCAATGAGCGTGGCGACTGGTCTGTGCTGGACTCTGAAGGAACGGCCATCACACTGGCCACCCAGTGCAGCCAGCGCGTATTGCGCTTTGCCCCGAATGCAGTCTGCAGTTCAGACAAGTCCAGGATCGTATGGTGTGGCGAGCCCGGAAAGGATCTGGACTGGAAGGGGCGCCCCATTACCACAGAAGACCACATATGTGGCGAGATTGCGCCGGCAGGAAAGCCGTCAGCCGGTGCGGGCGTGGCCGACCTGGGGACACATATTGACCTCACGCTCAGCTGTTACCCCGCCAGACCGGTCGTACAGAAAGGTGATGAAGTCACCAACTTCGATTATATCCGCGCATCTTCGGTGCCTTACCGGATCCGGGTGAAAAAGGTCGAGATGGGATCGGCGGGCGATCGGATGCCCGAGTTGTCTTCAAGAGGATGCGAGTAGGCAAAGGCGCCAGAGTGGATTTTTGTGTGCCTTCAGAATGTGAGCTTGTCGATGTTTGTACAGTTTGCTACGTAACTGTGGCGATATGTAACCAAACATTACCCGTCATGTCTTTATCGTTGGGGCGCATTCTGGAAAATGTCACACTAAGGTAAGTTATACGGTCAACGGAGGCGCACCGTGGCAACGCGGAGAGTAAAAATTGCAGTGTCGGATCTAGAGGTGGGCATGTATGTGTCGGACCTGGATCGGCCATGGTGTGAGACGCCGTTTCCCATACAGGGATTTTATATCCGTTCGCTGACGGATATTCAGGCACTTGAGAGCTACTGCAAGTTCGTCTACGTGGACAAGGCCGTCGATGTAGGTGCAGTGGCTGTCGAGCATGAAGCCATGCCCGCACAGGCGGGCAAGGTCAACATCGTTCGGTTTCGGTCAGCTGAAAAGACCGACAAGCAGGAGCGAATCAAGGTTCCCCCGGTTCAGATCCGAAACCCGAAGCGTTATCCGGTGGTACGCCCCCTGAAGAAATCTGTCAGCGCGGCAGGCAAGCTTCTGGATCAGATGCATGTTTCCATGGCGCGGCTGTATGACAGGATAGGCGAGGGAAACAAGGAAATCATCGCAGAGGCTGGGGATGTTGCCAGAAAAATGACCCAGTCGGTGATCGAAAATCCGGATGCGCTTATCTGGATGGCCCGGGTGAGACAAAAAAGTGAGCATGCATGGGCTCATGCCATGTCCTCCAGTATCTGGGGGCTGGTGTTCGCTCGCCACCTGGGCCTGGCACCTGATGTG
>RFIV01000267.1 GCA_003695085.1 Gammaproteobacteria bacterium | reverse complement strand
GACCCTATAGTCACTATAAGCCTTAACCTGCAGGTATGACAACGCTACTGAGGATGTGCCATGAGTGGAACCCCATCAGGGTGCGGGTGCCGCGCTGCGGGTTGTGAGACGGTGCCGCCGCAGGCGGAAGCGCGTCCGGGTGACGGCCTTCGTCTGCATATCCAGGACATGGACTGCCCGACCGAGGAGCGCATGCTGCGCAGCAAACTCGAATCCATGCCGGAAGTGAAGGCGCTGGCTTTCAACCTGATGGAGCGGATCCTGACGGTTCAGCACGCGGCAGGTGCCGAGGGGCATATTCTGGAGGCCGTACGTGAGCTGGGCTTTGAGCCGGTGGTGCTGAGCGCGGGACAAGACAGGCCGGATGAAGCGCCGCAGTCACCGGATGGGCGTCGAACACGGTACAGGTTGATGGTGGGTGGCACCCTCGCCCTGCTGGCGGAACTGTTTTCCCTGATGTCCGGCGTACCGGCCTGGCCGGGGATTGTCTGCGCCCTGCTGGCCATCGGCATCAGTGGCCTCGGAACCTACCGCAAGGGCTGGCTGGCCCTGCGCCATCTGGATTTCAATATCAATGCGCTCATGTCCATGGCCGTCACGGGGGCGGTGCTGATTGGCGAGTGGCCCGAGGCTGCCATGGTCATGGTGTTGTTTGCCGTGGCGGAACACATCGAGGCACGCGCACTGGACCGCAGCCGCAATGCCATCCGTTCATTGATGGCCCTGGCTCCGGATACGGCCCGCAGGCGGACGGCTTCGGGAGACTGGGACATCGTACCCGCCGGGCAGGTGGTGCCCGGGGATGTGGTCCAGGTGCGTCCGGGGGAAAAGATCCCCCTCGACGGCGAAATCATTGCGGGGCGGGCGACGCTCAACGAAGCCCCTGTTACGGGGGAAAGCCTTCCGGTGGAAAAGGGCGTCGGTGATACGGTCTTCTCGGGCACGCTCAATGAAACCGGTCGGCTGCAGATCCGCGTGACACGGCCGGCTGAGGACTCCACCCTGGCACGCATCATTCACGCAGTAGAAGAGGCGCAGGCGCAGAAGGCACCTGCCCAACGGTTTGTCGACCAATTTTCGCGCGTGTACACACCGATGGTCATGAGCGTGGCAGGGCTCGTGGCGGTGCTGTCACCCGCATTGGCGGGCGTGGCCTGGTCCGAGGCGATTTACCGGGCGTTGGTGCTGCTGGTCATTGCCTGCCCCTGCGCACTGGTGATTTCCACGCCGGTGACGGTGGTCAGTGCCCTGGCAGCCGCTGCTCGGCAGGGCATCCTGATCAAGGGCGGCAAGTATCTGGAGATGGGGCGCAGGCTTGAGGTATTGGCCTTTGACAAGACCGGCACGCTGACACGCGGCCAGCCCGCGGTGACGGACGTCAGGGTACTGGGGGATTTGCCCCGGGAGGATGTGATTCGCGTGGCGGTTGCGCTGGCACGTGAGTCCGATCATCCGATATCCCGCGCGATGGTGGAGAGCCTCGCATCGGATAGCGCCGGGCCGGACGTAGAAGCGTTCGAATCCCTGACGGGACGGGGGATTGCGGGTCGCATTGGCGGTGTCACGTACCTGCTGGGGAATCACCGCCTGTTGCATGAACGCCACCTGTGCTCCGGTGCGCTCGAAACCCGGCTGGACGAACTGGAGCGTGCGGGGCAGACGGTGCTGGTGCTGGTTGCCGATAATGCGCCGGTTGCACTCTTCACGCTGAAAGATACGTTGCGGCCGGAAAGCCGTGAGGTATTGGCAGAGCTGAAGCGTCTGGGCGTGAAAACGCTGATGTTGTCGGGGGACAATCCCCATACGGTGGCCCGGGTGGCGGCAGAACTGGGTGTGGATGATGCCCGGGGGCACATGCTACCCGAGGACAAGCTCGGGGCGATTGAGGCACTTGCAGAGAAGGCGGTGACCGGCATGGTCGGCGATGGCATCAACGATGCGCCGGCGC
This sequence comes from Gammaproteobacteria bacterium, assembly GCA_003695085.1. Classification (GTDB taxonomy): domain Bacteria; phylum Pseudomonadota; class Gammaproteobacteria; order Pseudomonadales; family Oleiphilaceae; genus Thermohahella. The sequence continues at coordinate 2,086 of RFIV01000267.1, read as the reverse complement.
TGGCCCGGGCGCAGATCGGGATCGCCATGGGGGCAGCCGGCACCGATACCGCACTGGAAACGGCGGATGTGGCGCTCATGGAAGACAAGCTGGCGAAGATTCCTGCCTTCATTCGCCTCAGTCGTGCTGCGCACCGGATTCTGGTCCAGAACATTGCACTGGCACTGGGCATCAAGGTGATTTTTCTGGTTCTGGCATTGTTTGGGCAGGCCACGCTATGGATGGCCGTGTTTGCGGATATGGGCGCCAGCCTGCTCGTGATCGCTAACGGATTGCGGATACTGCGTTTCCGGGCAGCCTGACCGTCTGTTGCCAGCGCTTGGGTGAGTCACCGAACATGCGCTTGAATTCGCGGCTGAACTGCGAGCTGCTTACATAACCGGATTCGGCAGCCGCCTGGCTGACAGGTGTCCCTTCGGCAATGCGCATGGCCGCTGCATTCAGGCGCACTGCCTTGACGAACTGCATGGGCGCCAGTCCGGTCGCTTGCCGGAATTTCCGGTGGAATGCCGCCCGGCTCATGCGCGCCTGTTCAGCCATGGCCTCAATGGTGATGGGCTGGTCCAGGTGTTGCGATACCGACTCGATTACCCGTGCAATCCGGTTGCTCACACTGCAGGCCTGCCGAAGTACCGGACCGGCACTGCCCGTGAGCACGGCATAGTAAAGCTCTCGCAGGCGGCCGTCTCCCAGTAGTGTCAGGGCAATGGGATCGTTTGCCAGATCCAGCAAACGGAACAGCGCCTGGGTAAAGGTGTTGTCCCACTCTGCCAGTGACAACCCCGGTTGAGAGGCCTCCGATTCGGGCTGTGGACAGTGGTGGTTGACGGTTTCCAGGGAGAGAGCCAGCTCCTTCATCACGCGTGTATTCAGCGATATGTAGATGCCCAGCAAGGGATTGTCCGGAGAGGCCTGAGGCGTTCCGGCTTCGACTGGCAGCGTGGTCGGGCAGCACAGGTATTGCCTGCTGTCATAGACAAAGTGGCGACCATCCAGAATGGCCTCCTTGGCCCCGCTGACAATTGCAACCACACAGGGTTCATACACGGCGGGTGCACAGCGCATGGGGGCGGTGACGCGAAACAGGCGTACCCCTTCTATCCCGGTTTCCACCAGTCCGTCTTGCGTCAGACGGGATTCGATGAGCTGTCTGATATCCGATTGGGTCATGTGATGAAGCATAACGCTGGAAAAGGCATAGAACAACCTGGGTGATACAATCAGGCAAAAAATAGCGCGGATATCGCCTTCATTAATGCCTCCGTGATGCGTAAAGTTAAAACCATCTTGAAGGCAGACAAGGGTTGGATCCGACGATGGCACTATATGAGAAAACAGCAGGTAATGGATGGACAGCGACACGCCTGGGCAATCTGGACGGGCGTACGTATGTGATCACCGGTACGACCAGCGGCACCGGCCTGCAAGCCGCGAAGATGCTGCTTGCAAAAGGCGCGCGCGTGGTGATGCTCAATCGCAGCGAGGCACGCTCCCGCGCGGTTGAGGCGCAGCTCAGGCAGGCCTGTGGTGAGCAGGCGGAGGTGCTGAGTGTGTGTATGGACCTCGGGAATCTGGCATCCGTTCGGACGGCTGCAAAGGAGGTGCTGGCGCGTGTGGACCGGATCGATGCGTTGATCTGCAACGCTGCGATTGCACAGGTGGATCGCTTGCAAAAAACCGTGGATGGTTTTGAAAGTCAGTTGGGCGTGAATCACTTTGGCCACTTTCTGCTGTGTGGACTGTTGTTCGAGCGCATTCAGACCAGTCAGGGCCGGATCGTCATCGTCGGCAGCCTGGGTTATCGCATGGGGCTCAAACGCATCCAGTTTGAAGATCTGAATTTTGAAAGGAACTACTCAGGCTGGAACGCGTATTCGCAGAGCAAGCTGGCCCAGATGATGTTCGGTTATGAATTGCAGCGTCGTCTGGCGGCGGCAGGTTCGTCGGTTCAGGTACTGGTCTGTCATCCGGGCGCAACGCGAACCGGGTTGATCCGGGAACACTCGGGGTGGATGAAGCGCCTCCTCTTTGCGGCAATGGCACCGTTCATTGCGCAATCCGCCGAGCAGGGGGCCTGGCCGGAAGT
>RFIV01000030.1 GCA_003695085.1 Gammaproteobacteria bacterium | reverse complement strand
CCTTAACGGCCGACCGAAAAGCCACTTCCGCCTGCCGGGCCTGTGCCAGCAGGGCCTGATCGGCGGTTTCATTCAGCCCACGGATCAGCAGGCCGACGAGCAAACCCACCACAGCCAGCGATATCCAGAACTCCAGCCGCATACCTTTCTCGGCCAGCCGGTTCACGGTCAGCCTCCAATCGCCGCGCGTCCCATGTCCCACATGGGCAGGAAGACCCCCAGCGCCAGAATCAGCACCAGAATCCCCGTGAAGACCAGCAAAATCGGCTCAATGGACTCGGACAACCGCTTGAGCTGGTAATCGACCTCCTCGTCATAGAAATCCGCGACCTCCAGCAACAGGCTGTCAATCTGCCCGGTCTCCTCCCCGACGGCCAGCATCTGCAACACCAGCGGGGAGAACATTTCAGTTTGCCGGGCGGTACGCAGCAAGGTATCCCCGCGCTCGATCCCTGTACGCATGCCCTTGATCGCCTGGCCGAGATACGCATTGTTCACGGCCTCGGCAACCAAGGACAAGGCATGAACGATGGGCATGCCCGCCTTGAGCATCATCGCAAAGTTGCGTGCGAAGCGACTCAGTGCCACCAGCTCGAAGAGCGGGCCAATGATCGGGAATTTCAGTCGTTTGCGGTCCCATGTCAGGCGCCCTTCTGGCGTATGAACCCAGCGATAGAAGCCCAGACCACCCGCCACAACCAGCAAGATCACCAGCCACCCGTAGTCGATGAAGAAATCACTGGACGCGATCAGAATCTTTGTCGCCAGTGGCAAGTCGGCCCCCAGCTTGGCAAACACCCCGGCAAAGGCCGGAATAACCCAGTAATTGACCACCATCAGCGCCACAAACAGCGCTACCACTACCATGATGGGATAACGTACGGCCTGCTTCACCCGCTTGCGTGTTTCACGTTCAAGCTCCAGGTTATCCGCCAGCTGCTTGAAGGCATCATCCAGCTGCCCCGTGTTCTCGCCCACATGGATCATGGCCACAAACAGATCATTGAACACCTTGGGATGCGCGTTCATGGAGGTCGCCAGATTCACCCCCGATTCCAGTCGTCGGCTCACATCGTGCAGGGTCTCCGCCAGCGCTTCGGAACGCGTGGATTCCGCCAGCCCCCGCATGGCCCGGATAATGGGAATGCCTGCCTTGCTCAGAGCATACATCTGGCGACAGAAAATGATGAGTTCATCCAGCGTGACGCGGGGCTGAAACAGGGCGAACTTGCCCAGACCAGGGCCGGAACCGGAAGTACTTTCAACCGGCTCGATCTGCAACGGGGTAATCCCCTGCCCCATGAGCAGGCTGGCCAGCGCTTCAGCCGAAGTCGCCTCTTCCCTGCCTTCAATGCGCTCGCCTTGCGGGTCCCTGCCGGTATAACGAAAGGTTGCCATGCTGCCGTTCAACTGTAGTCAATTTCGGGAGTGGCATGATGCCCCCCCAGCGATGCAGAGATCCGGAACACCTCATCAACCGTGGTGATCCCCTCTTTGGCATACCGATAGGCCACGCGCGCCAGTGGCTCATAGCCCGGTGCCTCCCTGGCCGCCCGGTTGAAGGCTGCCGGATCATTCCTTCGTAACGCGTCCAGCAAGGCCTCGTTCATTTCCAGCAGCTCGTACACGCCAATGCGCCCCTGGTAGCCCGTGTTGCCGCACTGATAGCAGCCCTTCCCCTTGTAGAAGTGCTCGGGCAACGGATGGGGATGAATGCTCTGCAGCCAGATGCGCTCCTGCTCATTGGGCTGATAGGGCGCCTTGCACTGGTTACAAATACGCTTGACCAGCCTCTGGGCCAGTACCCCGGTCAGCGAACTGGCCACGAGATAGGGCTCGGCGCCCATGTCCACCAGTCGCAAGGCACTGGACACTGCGTCATTGGTATGCAGGGTGGACAGAACAAAGTGACCGGTCATGGCAGCCCGCAGGCCGATTTCCGCAGTCTCCTGATCACGCATCTCGCCGATGAGAATGATGTCCGGATCCTGTCGTAACGCCGCCCTGAGGACGGTGGCAAAATGCAGGTCGATCTTGGGGTTGACCTGTACCTGCGTGATACGGGGCAAGCGATATTCCACCGGGTCTTCGGCAGTAATGATCTTCACGTCCGGGTGGTTCAGCTCGGCAAGCGCGCCATACAGGGTGGTAGTCTTTCCGCTACCGGTTGGCCCGGTGACGAGGAGAATGCCGTGCGGCCGCCGGATCAGCACGCGGAAGCGGTCGAGCACCTCGGGCGGCATGCCGATCTTGTCCAGATCCAGCAGCCCGGCACTCTGATCCAGCAGACGCATGACAACCGACTCACCGAACTGCACCGGCATGGTAGACAGGCGCACATCGATGGATTTGCCCTTGACCTTGATGTTGAATCGCCCGTCCTGCGGCAAACGCTTTTCGGAGATGTTCAGGCCGGACATCAGCTTGAGGCGCAGTACCAGCGCCGAAGTCACACGCCGCTCCTTCATGATGTGCTCATGAAGGACGCCATCGATACGCTGACGGATGCGCGTGCAGGATTCATCCGGCTCGATGTGAATATCCGATGCCCGGGCCGCCACTGCATCCTCGAAAAGGGACTGCAGCAGGCGCACAACCAGCGCATCCGAATCATCCGCACCTGCCGTCAGTGCCGCCAGGTCAAAGACGTCATCGCCCAGCTCTTCTTCCAGCTCCTCGGCGAGGTTTTCAATTTCCTCTGTCCGGCGATAGATGCGGTCAATCATGTCAAGCAATTCGCTTTCCCGCACCACCGCCTGACGGATGGGCTGTTTGAGTGCCCGGGCAATCTCGTCATAGGCGACAATGTCCATGGGATCGGACATTCCGACCAAAAGGGTACCATTCTCCTCGGAAAGCAGGATGGCACGGTGCCTGCGGGCCATCACTTCAGGCAAGCGCTGAACCAGCTCGGTGTCAAACTGAAAGCGGCGCAGATCGACAAAAGGAATGCCGAGCTGATCGGACAATACCTGCAGCAGGGCGTCCTCTTCCACCAGCCCCAGTTCCACCAGTGTGCGCCCCAGTTTCAGGCCGGTCTTTTTCTGCTCGGCCAATGCCTTCATCAGCTGCTCTTCCGAGATCAGCCCTTTCTGAACCAGCAAGTCGCCGAGGCGGATTTTCTTTTTCGGTTCGCTCATGCTCTCAACTCTCTCCGCCGCGCAGGGCCGCCATGCGCTGCCGCGCCCAACTCAGTAGTCGCGCATCCACCTCAGGCAACTGAACGACCTGAGCCCACGCCCGCTGCGCCTGCTGCAATTGCCCCGTCTGCTCCAGCCCGATGGCCAGCCCGCTCCACCAGCGTGCGTTCTCCGGCTCCTGTCGCAACAGTTCCGAATAGGTTGCCACGCTGGCTCGGGCATCCCCCATCTGCTGCTCAATCCAGCCGCGCAGTCCAAGCAGCGTTGCATTCAAGGGTGTCGGCGCAGACCGCAACACCGTGCGCGCCGCCTCCAGATCACGTGCCTTGACCAGCATCCGCACCAGTGCTTCGCGCAGAGCTGCCTGCTCAGGCAGGCGGGCCAACCCGGCTTCAAGAATCAGCCTGGCCTGTTCAGGATCCGCTGACTGCAGCGCCCGGGCTTTTCTGACAATCGCCTCGGCTTCTTCAGCCGGTGTTCTGACCGGCGCCTTGTTCAGGCTCGTGCGTTCAACTGAACGCGGTGCCTCGTGTGGGGCCGGCTTCTCGCGTGCCACCACCTGCACGGGCGCTGCGGGCTGAAGCGGGCGGACAGCCACCTCATTGTTCTCCGCTGCATTGGTCTCCACTGCCGGCTGACCCGGCACCTGACCAATCTGTTCCGCCTCGGTATCGCGGGTTTGCGATGGCGCGGTATCACGCACCTTCTCGACATCAGGTTTCGAAACTGACGCCTTGGGCTGGCTCGCCTGATCGTCATGAGACGCCTGAACTGAAACAGGCTCAACCTCCGAACGCTGCACGACTTCAGCCACCTGCGGATCCTTCTCCT
>RFIV01000266.1 GCA_003695085.1 Gammaproteobacteria bacterium | reverse complement strand
CTGGTCAATCAACTGATCGAAAACTTGCCCGTCCAGACACTTCGCGGCATGGCCCGGCTGGTGCAGCAGGCACCGTACGCCAACGCGCGACTGGCGCGAGATGCCCAGGGCGCCATTGCAGGCTGGGTCAACAGCGACTGGTTAGCCCTGAAGCGCTGAATTCGGTTGCAGGGCCGGTTGCCGGGGGCGAAGTTGAGAGACGATCATGCCTGCCAGCATGAGGCCGCATCCAGCGAGGGCGCGCAAGGACAGGTGCTCGTCCAGCATCCACCAGCCTCCCAGGGCGGCAAAGGCCGCCTCCAGGCTCATCAGGATGGCGGCATGGCTGGCGGGCACGTGCTTTTGCGCCACCACCTGCAGGGTGAAGGCGATGGCAACGGAACATAGGCCGCCGTAGAGGATGGGGGCCCAGCCACTGAGCATGTCATCGAGCCGGGGTGTCTCCACCGCATAGGCGACCGCACCGGAGAGCACGCCTGCGACAATGAACTGTCCGGCTGCCAGGCGCAGGGCGTCAGTACGTGGTGCCAGCCAGCCGATGACCATGACATGGGCTGCCCAGAAAAGCGCTCCGATCAACTCCAGGGTGTCACCCCAGGCCAGCTCGAACGGCCCTTCAATGGTGAGCAGATACAACCCCCAGAGGGCTAGTCCGGCGCCCATCCAGGTATTGCGGTGGGTTTTCTGCCTGAAGAGAAGACCGAAAAGCGGAATCAGCACGATGTAGAGACCCGTGATGAATCCTGCCTTGCCGGCGGTGGTGTATTGCAGGCCCACCTGTTGCAGCGACGACGCCGCGAAGAGAATACCTCCGGCGAGCAGGCTGGCCGGGATTACCCCGATGGCCGGTGTGCCCGAGCGATGGCCGGGCTCGAGGTAGCGGACGATGGGGATCAGTACCAGTCCGCCCATGACGAAACGTGCGAGGTTGAAGGTAAAGGGCCCCACGTGCTCCATGCCCACAATCTGGGCAACAAAGGCAAACCCCCAGATGAGCGCAGCGACGAGCAGCAGCCCCTCGGCCATCAGTGTATTGTGCTTCATTGGACTACCTGGCCTGACGAATGGCCTCAATGCGTTCGTGTGTCAGCGGGTGCGTGGACCAGAAGCCGGATTCGTCTTCCGCCTCTTCAAGGGTCTGACCCTGAGCCTCGGTCAATTTTGTCAGAATGGTGATGAGCGCACCAGTATCCATCCCTTCGTCGCGCATACGTGAAACCGCGTAGGCATCGGCTTCACGCTCCATTTCCCGGGAGTACCCCAGCTGGGTCACGATCAGCGGGACGGCCGTCAGCAGCTGGCTGGCGGTGGACACGTCACCGGTGATCAAGGTCACCAGTGTGACCACCCCGGCCTGCCGCAGTGCCAGACGCAGGCCGTGGCGCTGCACCACATGGCCCTGCTCGTGGAGCAGAACTGCCAGTATCTGCTCATCATTGTCGGCCAGTTCGACCAGTTCGTCTGTCAGAATAATGTCGCCGGAGGGCAGGGCCAGGGCATTGGGGCCCAATACCGGGCTGGCCCGGAAATGCAGCGCAAAGCGCAGGGTTTGGGCGGGGCGAATGCGCTCAAAGGCGGCTCGAAGGTGTTGCTGGCGCGCGCTGGGCAGTGTGCTGGGCTCAAAGAGGTGTTCGTCCAGCCAGGCCAGCGATCCTTCTCCGACGGACTGCGCGAGCGACACGGGAATATGGCGTGCCGCGGCATCCATGGCGGCGGGCACACCCCAGCGCAGGGTCGCAAACAGAATGGCCAGCGCCAGTAGCGCCGATACGGCAACCGCCGGAAGGTTGTTTTCCAGACGGTGCAGCCAGCCGCTGTGCGCACTCTGGCGTTGCTGCAGGGCGTCGGCTGCGGCATGGTCGGTCGTCTCGAAGAGGCCGGCCCGGGCCACGTGTATCTGGCGCGGCGTTTCACCCAAGCGGGGCTCCATACGCAGGTCGTCCAGGCTGCCCCGGGCGATCACGGCATCCCCCGCACGGAGCTCGAACCGGTTTTCCGGCATCACCACAATCTGCGCGGAGCGGGCGCTGGAGTGCTCGCCGCTGTACAGGCGGCCTTCCAGGATCAGCGCGCTCAGAGGCCCACCTCCACATCAAAGACATCACCCATTTCTTCACCCAGCGCGTTCACCTGCTCTTCCTGCTCGGCGACGAACTGATCCAGCGGACTGTGAGCCAGCAGCCCGGTGACCGAGGCACGGTAGCGCAGGACGCGAATCTTCGCCCATGGAATCAGCAACCCCAGTGACAGCAGAATGGCCGCCGTGTTGCTCAGATAGAGCCACATCATCATGCCGGTGGTGACGCGGGAGCGCACCTGATGGCCGTTCAGGCTCAGCCCGTTGAGGCTGAGGTTGATGCGCCCGGTGTTCAGGCGTGCCCACGCCCAGCCCCAGGCCAGCAGCCCCGGCAGCGCCGTGAGAATGGCCATTTTCTTCATGAAGGCCTGCGGGTCGGACATGTCCGCACTGAGCCGACCTGCGCCGTTCAGGAACAGGAACAGGCCGGCGAACAGGAGGATGGCAATCAGGCTGACCTTGCCGTAAAGCCCGTAATAATCCCTCAACCGGGCATTGAAATCGAAGGGTGTGGTGCCGAAGCGTGCGTGCTCGGAAATGAACTTGCGCAGCCACCAGTCCCATCCCGGTGCGCCCAGCGCCACGAGCAGCATGATGACCAGAACGCTGAGTCCGAAAATCATGACCTGGGAGGGGTCGACCTGCGTTTCGCCCCTTTCTGCCACCGACTGCGGCCCCAGGAAGACGAGCACGGCCAGATAGAGGGCGGCCAGCAGAATGGGCAGGCCGAAGATCATGTAGGCGGACTTGAAGTCTCGTTCAAAGCCGAAGGCCACGCCCCGGTAGCGTGTATTGCGCAACCGGAAGGACAGGGACATCACGATAATGGCCGGCATGAGCAGCATGAAGGCGAGTGTGGCCCAGGCAGCCAGATCCTGAGACAGGTTCTGCATGACGGACAGGGCACCAAAGAGGGCCACCGCGACCAGTCGCCCCTTGAGGATTTGCATGGGTTCGGCCGTATAGTCGAAACGGTGACCGTCCAGTTCCAGGTTGCGGTACAGATACTTTTGTGTCCGAACCTTGGCCCAGGCGGAGTAAATGCCCAGCGTGAGCAGGGTGAGAACCAGATTGACAGCCCAGATCCGGAAAAACTCCATGGCCTTGCCATGAAACTGCAGCGGGCGGGGTGAAAGTGATGGCATGCGTCCCTCTTTTTCGTCTTGAGTCCTTGTGGAACGGGCCAGATGGACTGGCCCGAAAGCACTATACCGTCAGCGGGCCAGAGCGTCCAGCAGGGCGGTCAGGTACTGCCAGAAACGCCTCACTGACGGGATGTTGACCCGCTCGTCCGGTGAGTGCGCCCCGGTAATGGTCGGTCCGAACGAAATCATGTCCCAGTGCGCGGCGCGCTGGCCCAGAATGCCGCATTCGAGCCCGGCATGAATGACCTGAATGCCGGGGGCGATGCCCATGACCTGCTCATGGACCTGACGGGCTCGCGTGAGCAAGGGGCTGTCAGGGCGGGGGACCCAGCCGGGATAGGGTTTTTCGAGGCAGACCTGTGCGTCCAGCCGGCCGAATATGTCACGGATTCGGTCTGCGGCGTCATCCCGGGCGGCATCGTCCAGGCTGCGCGGCAGGCAATCCACCTGCACGTGCCCGGGCTGCCAGCGCACTACACCCAGGTTCGCCGAGGTGTGCACCACACCTTCAAAGTGTTCGCTCCAGGCCAGCACACCGTGCGGGCAGTCGAGCAGCGCGTGCAGCCAGGGCCGCGTCACGTCCGCCGGTGTCAGCCTGCCAGGCATGACGGACTCAACCGACCAGTGCAGGTCTGGCTCGTCGGTAAGCAGTGCCTGCGTTGTGTCCTCGAGCACCTGCAGGATATGGGATGGCGATGTGTTGTCGCGGAAGGTGACGGCGGCGGAGGCGGAGCGGGCGATGGCATTTCTCAGGGTGCCGCCTTCGAAAGATTCGATGCAGAGGTCTCCCAACGCATCGTCCAGACGCAGCAGGGCGCGCGCCAGAAGACGAATGGCATTGGCGCGCGGCTTGTGAATATCGATACCTGAGTGCCCGCCTTTAAGGCCCGACACCGTCACTTTCCAGCCAGCCCGGTCAGCAGGGATCACCGGAAGCCCGGAGGTGATCACCACATCAACACCGCCGGCGCAGCCGATGTAGAGCTCGTTTTCCTCCTCGGTATCCAGGTTGAGCAACAGCCGGCCCTGAAACCACTCCGTGTCTGCGCCGCTGGCGCCACTCATGCCAGCCTCTTCGTCCACGGTCAGCAGGGCTTCCAGCGGGCCATGCCGCATCCGGGCATCGCTCATAACGGCCAGGATAGCTGCCACACCAATACCGTTGTCAGCGCCCAGCGTCGTGCCCCGGGCACGCAGCCAGTCACCCTCGCGCTCCAGCCGGATGGGATCGCGTGTGAAGTCATGCTGCACGTCGTCGCGCTTTTGAGGCACCATGTCCAGGTGGCTTTGCAGGATGATGCCGGGTGCGTTCGTGGCATCGGGATGGGCCGGTTTGCGCAGCAGCAGGTTGCCGGCCCCGTCTTCCTCAATTTCGACAGGATGCGTTGCAAGGCATTCGCGAATCCAGTTCTTGGCCTCGGTTTCGTGTTTCGACGGACGGGGAATCTGGCTCAGCCCTTCAAACCAAGGCCAGAGAGGGGTTGAATCATCGATCATGACAGTTTCCTTTTGGGTCAGTCACAGGCCGCTGCCCGGGTCAGGCAGCGGGGCCGGGCGCCTGGCCCGCGAGCAGATCACTCAGGGCGCGGGTAGCCGGGCCGGCAGTATCATGATGGGCATGCACGAGATAGAGGGTGATACGTGACACACCGCCTTCTGTCAGTTCAAGCGCTACCAGCTCGCCCCGATCCAGGTCGTCCTGAATCCAGCTCCTGGGAAGGCGGGCAAAGGCCAGGCCCTGTTTGACGATATACAGTGAGGTGGCCATATGGGTCACGGTCCAGCGCTGCTCCGCACCCAGCCAGCCGGAGTCCCGTTTCTGGTTCAGGGCCGAGTCACGAATCACCACTTGCCGGTGCCGGGCAAGCTCTGTCAGTGGAATGGGGCCTTCCTGTTGGGCCAGCGGATGGGTTGCTGCCACGACGGGCACGAACTCCACGTCCACAATGGGGCGCCCCATGTAGCCTGTTGGCACAAAGGGTGATACGACCACGTCGACCGCACCGGCCTTGAGCATCTCTTCACCACCGGAAAGCACCACTTCGTAAAGCTCGACCCGGGTTTGCGGATACAGGTCCGAGAACCGGCTCAATGCATTGTAAAGCGTCTGGCAGGGGAAGATGACGTCAACGGCCACATGCACGACGGGCTCCACGCCGGCCGCCAGAGAGCTTGCCAGCTCTTCGAGCTGCCGGGCCTGGTTGAGCAGGTGACGTGACCGCTCGAGCAGTGTTTCACCAGCGGGTGTCAGCCTGGCCTTGCGCCCTTCGACCTCCAGCAGCTTGACGCCAAGCAACCCTTCCAGCTTGTGCACGGCATGATGAATGGTTGACTGGCTCTTGTGGACAGCGGCGGCCGCCTGGGCAAAGCCACCTTCCTCCACCACGGCCTTGAGCATGCGCCACTGTTCAAGCGTTGATTTGGGCAACAGAGTCTCCTGAGGCTTTTTGGGCGAAACCGTGTATACGGGCTAAACTTGATCAAGATGCCAAGCATAGAAAAGGAGACGCTTGTGAACAAGAGGGCGATCGGGCTTTGGCTCGCGTTGCTGCTTCCGGTGCCAGGCTGGGGCGAGGTGTTTCACGCGGCCTTTTTCAACCCCCAGTCGGCTGACGACCCGTTCTGGAAGCCCGTAACCGAGGTGATGCAGGCAGCCGCCAGGGAGCTGGATATTCGCCTGGACGTCTATGTTGCCAACCATAACCGGTTGTTGCTGCTTGATCAGGTACGCCGGGCGGTGACAGCAGAGGACAAGCCGGATGTCATTCTGTTCAAAAACACCAAGCAGACGGCAGGTGAGATTCTCGAGCTGGCGGAGGCGCACCAGGTCGAAGCCTTCATGTTCAACGCAGGGTTGTCCGAGAAGGAAAGGCTGGCATTGGGCGCGCCCCGGGAAAAGTTCCGGTACTGGATTGGCCAGATGCTCCCGGATGATTTTCAGGCGGGCTACGATCTGGCGCGCATGCTGGTGTTGACGGCGCAGGAACGGGG
>RFIV01000029.1 GCA_003695085.1 Gammaproteobacteria bacterium | reverse complement strand
CATCGAACAGCAGACGCAGTCCATCCACCTGACGAATCCGCGTCATGAAGGGCTGGCAGCGCAGATTGTCCCCGAGGTCATCGGCTGCACGGGTCAGCACGCGGGCCACCTGCTGCCCGTAGGGCTGATCGAGAAAGCGCTGACTGCCAAAGCCGACCGGCGCGTTGGGATCCAGTTGCCAGTCACCCTCGGTTTCGTATTGATTGCGGTAGATCAGCGCGCCACTGAACCCATCATGGACAAACACGTCGAGCACAAAACGTCGCGAGCGATCTGACCAGGGCGTGAGACGCCAGGCCGTGGACACCAGGCTGGAACCAAAGGTTTCCGGTGTGCGCACACGTGCATCCCGTACAACGGTAGACACAATGAACTGCGCCCCCATCTCGCGGGAGATGTCCACCACCTGCGTCAGCGTGCGCTGATCCGTGAGGTGGGCCGGCGCGTTGATCCAGTCGTCGTAGAGCCCCAGGTGCGACGCCTTGAGCACATCCAGCCCGGGCTTGCCGCTCAGCGCACCATAAACCATTGCCGGCAGTCCGCGCCCGATGTCTGTCAGTCCGCCCCAACCGGTTTGAGCTGGCGACTCAACGGCGGTTCCGAGCAGCGCAATGCGCTTGCGGTAGCGGTTTACCTCGCGTCCGTTGCAGGCCGGTGCCGCGACCATGTCCGCCCGGATGGTCAGACGCACGGTCTTGGGCAACACCTCCTCCTTGAGCACTACGACCCGTCTGGCCTGCGCATCGCTGGAGACCTTCAGGGTGGAACGCACCAGCGCACCGTCTTCCAGCTCGTCATAGGAACTGACACGCGCTTCAAACAGCAGCGCCGCCTGCGCCAGGGCCTGCTTGTGCGCTTCTGCCCGGGCCTGGTTGATATCCCCTGCCATGATGGGCGCTTCACCACGGGCCGTCACCCACTCGGCAGATGCCAGCGGAACCCACAGGAGAAACAGGGCGAGCGCACGCCAGATCATGGTCTACTCCTTGTCAATGTAATAGTGCTGTCCGCCCGCGCCGGTGCCCCCGGAAGAGAGGCTGACCTGAGGATCGCCATGTGGCAGCGGCATGCGGCATTCTTCGGTATAACGGAAGTAGTTGACGTTGGTCAGGCACAGTCGGAACTTCGGCTCCAGGACCACTTCAAGTACTGTCTCGAACCCGCCGCTCTTGAGCTCGGACACACTTACGACCCGCGCACCGCGAATCACACTGTCCACGAACGTCTTGAATCGGTCTTCCTTCAGGACCAGATCCTCAACGGTAGAGTTGCCATAGATCACGGTGCCGTAGATGCGCTCGGCCAGCGCCCGGTAGGCATCGAGCTTGGAGGCCCGCATGGCCAGCAGACGCTTGCGGGCGTTCATCCGGTCCTTGACGTTCTGATACGTCCCGTAGCCCGTCACCCGCACCACGATGGGATCGGCCTTTTCCAATGCCTGCTGTTCAGGCGTCGGTGGCGGATCCATCAACGTGGTACAACCCGCCAGCACTGCCAGACCTGCGCTCAGCCAAAGTGATTTCATCATGGGGATCCCCTGCAAAGTTTTGCCGCTCACAACCGGTTACGAACAGTAATGAAATGATCATGCCAATCTGCCCCACCTGAACTAAGCTTCTGAACACAGGATTGGATCACGTATCGAGAGGCAACCATGCAAAAAACTCTGATAGCGTCTGCCATGTCACTCACGCTGATGACCGGTCAGGCCCTGGCGACGCCCATTCCGGGCGGCGATGCACGCACCTTTGCCATGGGGGGCACGGGCACCGCTTCAGCGCACCCGATGGCAGCAACCATGATGAACCCGGCCCTGATGGCCCTGCCGCAACCCGAGTCCCGCGACAAGTTCGGGCTGGCGCTGCATTTTCAGGCCAATGTCGCCTACGATGATGACCTGATTGATGACATTGATACCTTTCAGAACAGCCAGGTCTGGAATGACCTGGATCAGGCAATCAGCAGCTTCAACTCGCTGAACAACGGCTCCCCCACCCCCGCCCAGATCACCAACGCGCTGGACCAGGTCATTGCCGCGGGCAACGAAGCTGACAGACTGTTGACACAGATTGACCGGGAAGCATTGCGAGCGAATCTCAACGGAGCCTTCGCTTTGGCCATTCCCCGACAGGGACTGTCGTTCGGCTTCTTCGCCGATACCGGTATTGAGGTCAGCGGCATCGCCCGCTATGAAGACAGTGCCCTGATTTCAGGCATTCTCAATACAGCCACCCAGATACGGAATGGCAGCCTGCCCAACAGCACGGATCTGTCTACGCTGAATACCACTCCCCAATCCAATGGCGAAGCGCTGGCGCTGGCCGTGACCGAAGTGGGCGTGGCACTGGCCATGCCCGTACAGATAGCCGGCCAACCGGTGTATGTAGGGGTATCTCCCAAAGTACTGAGCATACGCACCTTTGACTATAAAGCAGACGTCAACAGCTTTGACGATGCCGACTTTGATGCCGGCACCTATGAGAAAAACACCTCCACCTTTAACCTGGATGCAGGGGTTGCCCACCAGTATGGAGAGAACAAGGATCTGACCGTGGGCTTCACCGTCAAGAACCTGATCCCCAAGGATGTGGAAACCATCGGCGGCAAGAAAGTCAGCATTGATCCCATCGCCCGACTCGGTGTTGCCCTGAACCGCGCCACGTATACGCTCACCGGTGATCTGGAACTGACCAAGACCAAGCGTGCGGGTTTCGAAGGCGACAAGCAGTATCTGAGGCTGGGTGCAGAATGGGCACCTCTGAGCTGGTTTGCACTGCGAGGCGGCATGGCGCACAACCTGGCCTCAGACAACGCCGAATCAACTGTCATAGCGAGCAATACGCTGTACACTGCCGGGATTGGGCTGTCAGCGGCCGGCATCGGTCTGGATCTGACCGGAGCGGTGTCTGACAACGACGTCGGCGGCAGCCTGCAACTTTCTGCCGTTTACTAAAGCGCCCGCGTTGAGTAGGCTGTGCGCTGCATGAGAGAGCACAGCCTATGAAAGCCTATCTGGTCGGCGGCGCAGTACGCGACCGCCTGTTGGGATTGCCGGTCAAGGACCGTGACTGGGTCGTGACCGGCGCCACCCCGGAAGATATGCTCCGTGCCGGCTATACCCAGGTCGGCGCGGATTTTCCCGTGTTCCTTCACCCGGAAACCGGCGAGGAGTACGCGCTGGCGCGTACCGAGCGCAAGTCCGGGCGGGGGTATACCGGGTTCATCTGTGATTTCTCGCCCGATATTCGTCTCGAAGACGACCTCATGCGCCGGGACCTCACCATCAACGCCCTGGCACAGGACGAAAACGGCAAGATCATTGACCCATCAGGTGGCCTGAAGGACCTTGAGGCGCGCATCCTGCGTCACGTATCCCCGGCCTTTGTGGAAGATCCGCTGCGCGTGCTGCGTGTAGCCCGCTTCGCTGCCCGCTTTGCATCACTCGGGTTCACCATTGCTGACGAGACGTTACAGCTCATGCACGATATGGCGGCCAGCGGGGAGCTGGATACCCTGACACCGGAACGCGTCTGGCAGGAAACCGACAGAGCCCTGAGCGAACGCTCGCCCCAGGTCTATTTCCGTACCCTGCGCCAATGCGGCGCCCTGAAGGTCACCTTTCCGGAACTGGATGCGCTGTTCGGTGTCCCCCAAACCGAAAAATACCACCCTGAAATCGACACCGGCGAACACGCCCTGCTCAGCCTCGAACAGGCCGTTCACCTGACGGATCACACCTCGCTTCGCTGGGCGGCGCTCATTCATGATCTGGGCAAGGGGCGGACGCCACGCGCCGAATGGCCCCGGCACATCGCGCACGAAGTCCGGGGGAAAGCACCCGTCAAGGCACTCTGCAAGCGCCTGAAGGCCCCCCGCGCCCATACGGACGCCGCCCTGCTGGCCTGCGAATTCCACACCCATGTTCACCGCGCGCTCGAACTGAAACCTGCCACGGTACTGAAGTTGTTCAACGCATGTGACCTGTGGCGACGGCCGGAGCGTCTCGAGGGCCTGCTGATCGTGGCCGAGGCGGATGCGCGCGGACGGACGGGGCTGGAAGACCGCCCTTACCCCCAAGCCGACTATCTGCGCCAGCTCGCCCGTGCCGCACGCGACGTGCAACCTGCACAGCTCATGGCACAGGGGCACGAGGGCAAGGCGCTGGGCGAAGCCCTGGCGCAGGCCCGTAAAACAGCCATTGCTGACACCATGGCAGCCCACCCCCGACCAAAGCCCAATGAGCATTGACATCAAACCGAAGTATGCTTGGACGAGACTGTATGATGT
>RFIV01000028.1 GCA_003695085.1 Gammaproteobacteria bacterium | reverse complement strand
TTGGCCAGCACATCGCCCTCGAAACAACCGCCGAGCGTGTCCGGGTAGCCAATGCCGAGAATGCCGTCCTGTGCCGCCTGCTGATACAGCTCGCGGGGAAACTGCCCGGCTTCTTCCCAGTCCTGAATATGCGGCGTGACGTGGCGCGCGATGAAGCGCTCCACGGTATCGCGAATCTGGCGGTGGGTGTCGTTGAAAACGTCCATGCGCGGGCCTGCCTCGTGTTGTTGTTATGCGCAGGCCATTAAAGCAGACAGATTGTCACCAAGCAAGCGCTTGGTATGCGTGAAAGCCGTTCAGATCACGGCTGTTTGGCGTGAATTTCTTCCACCCCACCTGCACGTCCCAGCAACAGCACATCTGCCGGGCGATGGGCAAACAGCCCGACCGTGACGACTCCCGGCAACTGGTTGATGGTCGTTTCCAGGGCAATCGGGTCCGTGATCCGCAGGTTATGGACGTCAATGATGATATTGCCGTTATCGGTCACCACGCCCTCCCGGTAGACCGGGTCACCACCGAGCTTGACCATTTCCCGGCCAATGAAGCTGCGTGCCATGGGGATCACTTCGATGGGCAGGGGGAAGTCGCCCAGTACGTCCACCCACTTGCTCTCATCGGCAATGCAGATGAAGGTTTTGGCCACGGCGGCAACGATTTTCTCGCGCGTCAGCGCCGCACCGCCCCCCTTGATCAGCTGCAGGTACGGGTTGGTCTCATCCGCACCATCAATATAGAACTCAAGCTCCGACACGCTGTTCAGGTCATAAACGGGAATACCGTGTGACTTCAGGCGTTCGGCACTGGCTTCCGAGCTGGCCACGGTGGCCTCGAACTCGTTGCGGATGCCGGCCAGCGCGTCGATAAAGTAGTTGGCGGTTGAACCGGTTCCGACACCCACAATGCTGTCCTCTTGCAGGTGAGGACGAATTTTCTCCAGTGCCGCTTCCGCGACCTGTTTTTTCAGTTGATCCTGACTCATGACGGGGCCTCTCTTGACGGGAAGGCCAATTATAGCCGCCTGTGCCGCCGGCGTGTAGACGACAGGCAGGTCAGTGCCTATCATGTGCAACTGGCTGAAACAATCACCCCCCTCATCACGTTCTGGAGTAAAGGCCCCCTCATGCCGCATCGCTACATCAAGAAAATCCTCGACTCGCGCGTTTATGAAGTGGCGCAGGAAACCCCGCTGGATGAAGCGCCTCATCTCAGTACCCGGTTTGGAAATGCCATCTGGCTCAAGCGGGAAGACCTGCAGCCGGTTTTCTCATTCAAGATACGTGGGGCCTACAACAAGATTGCGCAGCTCTCGGAGGAAGAACAGGCGCGGGGGGTGATCTGTGCGTCGGCGGGCAACCATGCACAGGGCGTGGCCATGTCGGCCCAGGTGCTGGGTATCAAGGCCGTGATCGTGATGCCGCAAACGACCCCCGAGATCAAGGTGAATTCGGTGCGTGCCCGCGGGGCCCGGGTGGTGCTCAAGGGCGACTCCTTTGACGAGGCGCTGGCACATACCTACAAGCTGATCGAGGAGAAGGGCTATACCTTTATCCCGCCCTACGATGATGAGGATGTGGTAGTGGGCCAGGGCACCGTGGCCATGGAAATCCTGCGCCAGTGTACCCAGCCCATCGATGCCGTATTCGTGCCCGTGGGCGGTGGCGGATTGGCAGCCGGTGTCGCCGTGTATGTGAAGTATCTGCGTCCGGACGTGCGGGTGGTTGCGGTCGAGCCGGAAGAGGCCGCGTGTCTGGCGGCTGCGATGGAAGCGGGTGAGCGCGTGATTCTTCCGGAAGTGGGGCTGTTTGCGGACGGTGTGGCCGTGCGCCAGATCGGCGAGCTGCCGTGGGAGATCTGCCGTGAGTACGTGGATGAAGTGGTCACGGTATCGACCGATGAAATCTGTGCCGCGATCAAGGATATCTTTGAGGATACCCGGTCCATCGCCGAGCCGGCCGGCGCTGTGTCCCTGGCCGGTCTGAAAAAATACGTGCAGACCCGGGGAGCAGAAGGTCAGAGCCTGGTCGCCATTGTCAGTGGCGCCAACATGAACTTTGACCGGCTTGGTTACGTGACCGAGCGTACCGAAGTGGGTGAGCAGCGCGAGGCCATTCTTGCGGTTAAGATTCCCGAGCGCCCGGGCAGCTTCAAGGCTTTCATTCAGGCTCTGAGCAAGCGCAACATAACGGAATTCAACTATCGCTACAGTGACCCGGATGAGGCCCAGATCTTCGTGGGCGTTCAGATTTCCGGCGGCATCGACGAGCGGCGAGCGCTGGTTGAAACGCTCGAAGCCCGCGGGCTGGAAACACTGGACCTTACCGACAACGAGCTGGCCAAGATGCACATCCGTCACATGGTGGGGGGGCATTCCACGCTGGTGCAGAATGAAAAGGCCTTCCGCTTCGAGTTTCCCGAGCGACCGGGCGCACTGATGAAGTTTCTGATGTCACTGGGGACGCGGTGGAATATCTCGATGTTTCATTACCGCAACCACGGCTCAGCCTACTCCAGGGTGCTCATGGGGGCTCAGGTGCCGGATGAGGACATGGAGGCGTTTCGGGCCATGCTCGACAAGGTGGGCTTCCGCTATTGGGAAGAAACCGACAACCCTGCGTACAAGCTGTTCCTTGGGCTGGGCAACCGATCGTAAAAAAATGTGACGCAATTTCTGGCAATTTGGAGCATGATCCTTATAATGCCTTGTAAAATTGTGTCATATTTGTCTGGTTTTTAACCAGTTTCGGTGGGCATCGTGAAGCGCAAACCTGATATGCTGAAAACGGTGCTGATGGTGTTTGTGGTAGGGCTGCTGGTTTCCGGCGTCACCACCATGACCCACGCCGAGCGAACGGATGCGCCTGCGACATCAGTCACCTGGAGCACACGCTGAACAATCAGGTGGGACGGAACAGCCGGATTTGCTGATCTGTGACCACCGCCTCCAAGGGCACATCCCAGGGCTCCCTCGGGATGTGCGCCTGTCTCTGAAATTCGTAAGCCAGCCCCGTCAGTCGCGGTCGTTTGGGCATGGGCCGCGCACGGTCGAACGTTCGGTCGTAGTAGCCCCCTCCCATACCCAGCCTGTAGCCCTTCTCATCAAAGGCCACCAATGGCAGGCATACTTGTGAGAGCGTCCAGGGTGGAACGCGACCAGCACGGCGGATGTCTGGCTCAGCGATACCGTAGGTATTGCGCACCATGGGCGTTTCGGGGGTGTAGCGCGCAAACCACAACCGGTTATGGTAGACCGGATGCAACACTGGCAGGTATACCTCTGCGCCATGCTCCAGCAGCGTCTGAATCAGCGCGCCGGTTGGAATCTCGCTGTCATGGCTGAAATACAGGGCAACACGCGGGTGCCGGTTTTTCAGGATGAGTCGGCGGCCGAGTCGTGCCAGGCGTTTGCCCGCCCGGGTCCGCTCAGATCTGGACAGGGCGCGTCGTGCGCGGCGCATGGCCTGGCGCAAACGGCGTTTCTGCTCGGGTAATGACAGGGATTCGGACATAGGAAGAAAGCATTCCCCAGGTTTGCCGCTGTCGGAAGTAGCCCTTGAACCCTTCGGTTCAAGGTGGTCGCCGCCGGTGCAAATCAGGCTTTCCCCATGAGGGACCTGCTCACATTACACCGTATTGGCAACCTGGGTGTTCATTCATCGGCTCGAGGACCTATCCAACTGGCGAACACCCCAGGGAATGTATCGCTATTATAACCACCAGAATTTCTGAAAAAACAGTCTTGACAGCGGACTTTCAGTCCTGGGCATTGACCTGAGGCAAAACAGCATCGATTTTGCTGATCATGGTCTGTATCGCTTCGTCATGCAGTGCGGCTGACTGTCCCTCGTTCATCAGTTCGTAAATCAGGTTCAGTGCAGCCATCACGGCGATACGCTCCGTACCCAGTACGCGCCCGCTGGCCTTGATCTGCTTCATGCGTTCATTAAGCAGTCGCGCCGCGGTCTTCAGGCCTTCCTCTGCTTCAGGAGGGCTGGCGACCCTGTATTCCTTGTCCAGGATGGTGAGGTTGACCGTCTGTGCGCTCATCAGCGTTGCTCCATGGCTTTGAGGCGACTGATCATCGCTTCGATCTTGGTGCGCGCCAGGTCATTCTTTTGCAAGAGGCGCGCGCGCTCCTTCTGCAGCTCGTCCTGGGACTGGCGCAGCAGGGCATTATCCTGCTCCAGACGCCTGACGTGGTCGATGAGTTGGTCAATCCGTTGATTCAGTTGCTCGATGGGCGGGATGTCCATGCGTGGGTACACCTCACTACAGTCTGCGGATAACTATAAGGTGGGCGCGGCATACGGTCAAATGCACACCGTCAGAGTCTGTGAGGCGGGTCCGCAACCGTGTTAGCATAGGCGCAATTTGAAAGAGAACGAGCAGAATGAGCGAACGAATCAAAGATGTACTGGATGCCTGCTTGCCGGGTGGACAGACAGCGGCTGTGCAGGGACTGATGTGCGGATTGATCGCGGGTGGGCAGACCCGGCTCGAGGGCGCGGGCTGGCAGGCCCTGAGGGATCTGGCGGCGGTTCAGGAGGAGCAGGCACCGCCGGCATTGAAGGCGCTGTATGAAGAGATGTATGCCGACCTGGAGCAGGAAGCCTTTGGTCTTGACCTGGCCTTGCCGGAGGACACGGTGCATTGCTCGCAGCGGGTGGAAGCGCTGGCCGAGTGGTGTCGCGGCTTCATCGAGGGTCTGATTGCTGCTGCCCCCCGAATCCTCAACGAAAACGAGGAAGCCTCCGAAATTGTCCAGGACCTGATGAAAGTGGGGGAAGTCAGCCCGGACGTGGAAGGCACCGAGGAAGACGAGCGCCATTTGCTTGAACTCACCGAGTTTGTGCGTGTGGCGGTGATCAATCTCTACCTCACGCTGGCTTCGTCGCGCAAGGCGGCCGAAGGGCCCGGCAACCGTACCCTGCACTGAGTGACAGGAGATGAGGAGGACCTGTGACCAAGTCTGAATTTCGCAAACGCCGCCATCGCCTGCTGGGGATGATGGCGGCTGACAGCATCGCCATATTGCCCGCAGGCAGTCTGAAAACCCGCAGTCGGGATACCGAGTACGTGTTCCGTCAGGATTCGGACTTCTGGTACCTTACGGGTTTCAACGAGCCTGAGGCAGTGCTGGTGCTGGTACCCGGGCGCGAGCATGGTGAAACCGTGCTCTTTTGCCGGGAGAAGGATCCCGAATTCGAACGCTGGAATGGCACGCTGCTGGGCCCCGAGGCTGCAACAGACGTTCTGGGCGTGGATGACGCCTTTCCCATCAAGGACATGGATGACATTCTGCCCGGCCTGATCGAGGGCAAATCCCGCGTCTACTACACCCTGGGCCAAAGCGAAGCCTTTGACAAGCGGCTCATGGGCTGGGTCAATCACATTCGCAGCAAGGTGCGCAGTGGTGCCCGACCACCGGGTGAATTCATTGTGCTCTCGCATCTGATTCACGAACTGCGACTGTTCAAGTCGGCCGCCGAGCTGAAAGTCATGCGCCAGGCTGCCGAAATTGCTGCGCGCGCTCATTGCCGGGCCATGCAGGCAGTCAAACCCGGTATGAAGGAGTACCAGCTCGAGGCTGAAATTCTCCATGAGTTCGCCCGCAGTGGCGCACGTGAGGCTGCCTACACCAGTATTGTCGGTGGGGGTGTCAATGCCTGTATCCTGCATTACATCGACAACCGGGATACCTTGAAGGACGGCGACCTGGTGCTGATTGACGCCGGTTGCGAACTGGACATGTATGCGTCGGATATCACCCGGACGTTTCCCGTGAACGGACGCTACTCGCCCGAGCAGAAGGCGCTTTACGAGGTTGTGCTGGCAGCCCAGGAGGCGGCCATTGCCGAGGTCAGGCCCGGCAATCACTGGAACCATCCGCACGAAGCGTCCACCCGGGTCCTGTCTCAGGGGTTGATCGATCTGGGCATTCTCGACATGAGTCTGGATGAGGCACTGGATAAGGAAGCGTACAAACCCTGGTTCATGCATCGGACCGGTCACTGGATCGGAATTGATGTACATGATGTGGGCGATTACAAGGTGGGGGGTGCCTGGCGTCTGCTGGAGCCTGGCATGGTCCTGACCGTTGAGCCTGGTCTGTATATCGATGCCGATGATGAGCGCGTGGATCCGAAATGGCGCGGTATCGGTATCCGTATCGAGGATGATGTGGCCGTGACCCCGGGTGGGCATGAGATTCTGACGGCGGGCGTGCCCAAGTCGGTGGCGGATATCGAAGCATTGATGGCAGGGTGATGAGCCGGGCAGAGCGTTTTGACATTGTCATTGTCGGTGGCGGGCTGGTGGGTGCCAGCCTGGCGCTGATGCTGGCACAACCGGCGTACGCGCATCTGAAGGTCGCGCTTCTTGATGCGCGGGAATTTCCTGCTGATACCGGCGATTATCAGCCCGCTTTTGACGAGCGTTCCACGGCTTTGGCCTGGGGCAGCCGGCTGATTCTTGAAGAGCTGGGCGTGTGGGCGGCGCTGGAAGAAGGTGTCGCCACCATTCGTCATATCCATGTATCCCAGCAGGGGCACATCGCCACCGCCCGCTTCCATGCCGATCAGAGTCCCTGGCCTGCCTATGGTCACGTGCTGCCCAACGTCTGGGCCGGGCGTGTGCTGGGAGCCGCGCTGCACCGCCAGGACAGGGTGACGCTGCATCTGGGCGATCCTGTTAACCGGATTGCACGCCGACAGGGCACATGGCAGATCGAGCGCGAGCAGGGCTCCCCGCTTGAAGCGCACACACTGGTGCTGGCGGATGGCGGGCGCAGCCGTCTCAGCGAGCAGCTTGGGCTGAACTTTTCGGTGAAACCCTACGGGCAACATGCCGTGGTGACCAATCTGGCTGTCAGCCGTCCGCACGGAGACTGGGCGTGGGAACGCTTCACGCCGGACGGGCCACTGGCCTGCCTGCCGTTGCCCGATCAGCAGGGGCAGCATCGTCTGGCGCTGGTCTGGACCGTGCCCGAACGTTGGGCCGAAGGCCTGAAGCAGACGAGCGAAGCGGACTTTATCCGGCGGCTCGAGGCACGCATGGGCTACCGCATCGGGAAGATTGAGTCGGTGGGTGAGCGCGTGACCTATCCCTTGTCGTTGACCACCTGTGATACACCGGTGCAGGAGGGATTGGTGGTTTTGGGCAACGCGGCGCATACCCTGCATCCGGTGGCGGGACAGGGCTTCAATCTGGCTCTCCGGGATGCCCGGGCCCTGGCCCGGTGCTGGGCAGATGTGGAAGCCGGTGAAACCGGGCAGCTGGATGTGCTGCAGCGCTATCTGGCCGGGCAAAGGCTGGACCAGCAGCGGACGGTGATGGCCAGTGATACGCTCGTGCGGCTGTTTACCGGGCGCGAATGGCTGGCACCGGCGCGGGGCTTGGGGTTGCTGGGGATCTCCGTCAGCCGGAGCCTGCAAATACCTTTCGCGCGCCTGGCCATGGGGCTGTCCGGCCGGTTGACTGACAGGGAGCCGAAAGCATGACGCAACATGCAGACATTGCTGTACTGGGCGGGGGCATGGTGGGTGCAGCCCTGGCACTGGGGGCAGCGCGCATGGGGTATGAAGTGGTATTGATTGATGCCGCCCCGGCGCCCGTTCACCGTCCGGTCGCCCGTTCGGTGCAGGAAGCGGATCCCCGCGTGAGTGCACTGACGCGTGCGTCGGACTACCTCTTGCGTGCGCTGGAGGTCTGGCCTGCCATGCAGCCTCATGCCGTCCCCTATCGGCATATGCATGTCTGGGAAGGCGAAGCACCGGATCAGGGGGCCATTCATTTTGACGCCGCCGATGTCATGCAGCCGGATCTGGGACATATTCTCGAAAACAGCCGTGTGCGTGAGGCCCTGTGGTCTGCGCTTTCCCTGTGCCCCAATGTTGATCTGCGCGCCAACTGCCGTGTGCAGGCCATGACGGTTGCCGATGGCGGGGTGACTCTGACGCTGGATGAGCAAACACTGCAGGCCGGTTTTCTGGTGGGCGCAGATGGCGCCCGCTCGTGGGTCAGACAGACGTTGAACTGGCCCATGGATACCCGGGACTACCCCCATCATGCACTGGTGGCCAATGTGCGCATGGAGCAGGCACACCGGGAAACGGCGTGGCAGCGCTTTCTGCCTTCTGGTCCGCTGGCACTGCTCCCACTCGGGCAAGGTGACCGGGCGAACTGGGTTTCCATCGTCTGGTCAGCCTGGCCGGATACGGTGGAGCGCCTGATGGCTCAGAGTGATGACACATTTCTGGCGTCACTGACAGAGGCCAGCCAGGGCGTATTGGGTGGCGCGCTGGAAGCCGGTCCCCGGCAGGCTTTTCCGCTGACTTGGCGCCATGTGCGGCGTTATGCAAGCGGCCCTGTCCTGTTGGTGGGGGATGCTGCGCACACGATCCATCCCCTGGCGGGACAGGGTGTCAATCTGGGTTTTCGCGATGTCATCGCTGCGCTGGATGTGCTGGCCAATGCCCGGGCGCTGGGGCTGCCTTTGCACGAGCCCCGGCTATGGGCGACCTACAGCCGCGCCCGGCGCAAGGATGTGACAGAAGTGGCGGCGGCCATGCGCTTCTTCAGCGAAGTCTATGGCGCCCAGATCCCGGGACTGATGCCGCTTCGCCGGCTGGGGGTGGGGCTGGTGCATCGCTTCATGCCGTTGAAGCGGGAAGTCATGTGTCGCGCCCTGGGGGTGCCGGAGTCCGGCGCCCAGTCACCGGCGATCAGTAATACAGCTTGCCGATCAAGGTGGGCAGCGCCGTCTCCACTCTGAGAATCCGAGGGCCGAGGGACAGCGGTTCACATCCGGCTTCCAGCAGTTTGTCGACTTCATAAGGGATAAACCCTCCTTCAGGCCCGACTGCCAGCACCATGCCTTGCCCCGACGCAGGGGGTGTGGAGGCGTGCTCTGGCGGGTGGGGGTGGGCCACGAAGGCTGCGCCCCGCTCCCGGATCAGGCCGGGCAGCTCATCTTCCACAAAGGGCTTGAAGCGTTTGCGGATCTGAATGTCAGGCAGGCGCGTGTCCCGCGCCTGCTCCAACCCGAGCAAACAGTTTTCCCTCAGGGATGCCTCGCTCAACCAGGGCGTCTGCCAATAGCTTTTTTCTACGCGGTACGTATTGATCAGGTACAGCGACTTGACGCCCAGCGCTGTCAATCCCTGAAGGATGCGGCGGAAGGCCTTGGGGCGCGGCATGGCCATGACCAGCGTCAGGGGCAGTCCACGCGGCGGGTCATTGACCAGCTCAGGTGGGGTCAGTCGCCAGCCACCATCGGGTTCCGGGCAGGCCTGAGCCGTGCCCATGCGCCCGTTGATGACGCCCACGCGCAGCGACTCGCCAGCTTGCGGCTGGATAACCTGGGTCAGGTGACGGGCGCGGCGGTCGCCCGGGGGCAGCAGGATGTCGCCCCCTGTGACCTCATCCGGCGATAGAAGGAGCAGGTTCACGCGGTATCTTCTGGCGTGTCTGCCTGCTCGTCACGCTCCATCAGTCCGGCAAAGAACAGGCCGGCCTCATAGAGGATCCACATCGGAACGGCCAGCAGCGTCTGGGAAATGACGTCGGGCGGGGTCAACAGCATGCCTACAACGAAGCAGGTGACCACCACGTAAGGACGCTTTTCCTTCAGTGATGAAACGGTGGTGATCCCCGCCTTGACCATGAGGATGGTGGCGATAGGAATCTCGAAGGCCACGCCGAAGGCAAAGAACAGTTTGAGGACAAAGTCCAGATAGCTGGCAATGTCCGTCATCATGGAGACGCCTTCGGGGCTGGTAGCTGCGAAGAAGGCAAAGGCCAGCGGAAAGACGACAAAGTAGGCAAACGCACCCCCCAGGTAGAACAGCACCACACTGCTCGCCAACAAGGGAAGGGCCAGACGCTTCTCGTGCTGGTACAGACCGGGTGCGATAAAGGACCAGATCTGATAGAGAATGTAGGGGATGCAGACGAAGATGGACGCCACCAGCGTCAGCTTGAAGGGCGTCAGAAACGGCGAGGCCACTTGCGTGGCGATCATGGTGGCCCCTTCCGGAAGGGATTCCCGAAGGGGTTTGGAGATCCAGGCGTACAGGTCGTTGGCAAAATAATAGAGCGGGCCGAAGGCGATGAGCACGGACAGTACCGCACGCAGCAGCCGGTCGCGCAGCTCCACCAGGTGTTCGATCAGTGGCTGTTCCTGATTGAGGCTATCCATTGTCGGATTTCGTGGGCTCTGAGCGTTCCGTGAGATGTTCGAATTGCTTGGCTTCTTTCAGGGCATCGTCCACCGTGGACTGGATTTTCTCCAGTCCGAGGGTGTCGCCCTCCTGTTCGAGCTTGCGACGCAGTTCGTCCGCCTTGATCTGACGGTCCAGCTCTTCGGTGAAGCCGCTGACCATCTTGCGGATGCGGCCTACCCAAAGACCTACGGTGCGCACGGCCGCCGGCAGGCGCTCCGGGCCCAGTACCAGCAGGCCGATGAGCGCCACGAGCAGCAGCTCGGTGAAGCCGATGTCAAACATGTATCAGGCCGACTTCTGGTTGTCCTGCTTGGCATCAGCCGTCTTGGTTTCTGCAGCGGGTTCTTCTGCCTGCTTCTGCTCCTCAAGCGCCTTGGCCTGTTCCTGCTCGCCTTCATTGACGGCTTGCTTGAAGCCCTTGATGGCGCCTCCCAGATCGGAGCCGATATTACGCAGTTTCTTGGTGCCGAACAGCAACATCACGATGACAAGAATGATGAGCAGTTGCCAGATTGAAATACCACCCATGTTGAACTCTCCCGGCTGTTTGCCTCATTTTACCCCATATGGGGAGTGAATACCCTGAAACTTGTGTCAGACATTATGCCGAAGGCAGCCCGTCATCAGGTTGACCGGCGTCAAGGGTTTTTTGATCTTTGTGCCTTTTCTTCCAGGCCCGACAATCCAAAACGGCGCGCAAGCTCTTCCAGCACGGCGGTGTGGTCCAGCCCCAGTTGCTTGAGCATGACCAGCGAATGAAACCAGAGATCTGCCGTTTCGTACACCACGTCGGACGTGTTGCCGCTGTGTTCGGCATCCTTGGCCGCGATCAGTGTTTCGGTGCACTCCTCGCCCACCTTTTCCAGAATCTTGTTCAGGCCCTTGTGGTACAGCGAGGCGACGTAGGAGCTGTCCGGTGCCGCCTGTTTGCGCGCCTCCAGTACACCATCGAGCTGAGCGAGAATGTCATTGCCCATGCGTATCTCCGTAAATCGAATTCGGGTCTTTCACCGGAGCATGGGCATGCACCCACTCATCACCCCGGCGTTCGAGGAAGAAGCAGTTACGGCGACCGGTATGGCAGGCGATACCGCCGACCTGTTCGACCTTCATCAGGACCGTGTCCTGATCGCAGTCCAGATACAGGGCCTTCACATGCTGTACGTGGCCGGAACTTTCTCCCTTGCGCCACAGTTTGCCGCGAGAGCGGGACCAGTACACGGCAATGCCTTCACGCAACGTGCATTCCAGTGCTTCACGATTCATCCAGGCCATCATCAGCACTTCGCCGGACGTCGCGTCCTGAGCGATGGCAGGAATGAGGCCATCGGTATTGAATTTTACACCATCCAGGGGGGGCAGGGCGTCAGTCATGCTTGCGTTCCGGTCTGAACAACAGCCAGCCGCCTGTGAGGGCGACCAGCCAGGGGGTTTCGGCAGGCAGTACAACCGGAAGTGCGGGGCCGGTCAGCAGCCAGCCCGCCAGGGCCAGCAGGGCCGTGGCCTGCCACAGTCGTTTTTGTTGCAGACGCTGCCGTGTTTGTTGCTCGGCCAGCACGGCGACGGCGGTGCGTGTTTCCCGGTTCAGGCTGTCGAGCCGGCGTACCTGGTTGAGGGCTTCCCAGAGCGCCTGGGGAACTTCCGGCGTGCTGTGCAGCCACTCGGGCAGGTGTTCACGCATGTTCTCGAGCAGGCCCCTGGGGGCAATCCGCTCCCGCATCCAGCGTTCCAGGAAGGGGTGGGCCGTCTGCCACAGATCCAGCTCCGGATAGAGTTGCCGACCCAGCCCTTCGATGTTGAGCAGTGTCTTTTGCAGCAGCACCAGCTGTGGCTGAACTTCCATGTTGAAGCGCCGTGCGGTCTGGAACAGGCGCAGCAGGAAGTAACCGAAGGAAATGTCTTTCAGTGGCTTCTCGAAGATGGGCTCGCAGACTGTGCGGATGGCCGCCTCGAACTCCTGGACCCGCGTGGTTTCCGGTACCCAGCCGGACTCGATGTGCAGCTCGGCGACGCGTCGGTAGTCGCGCTTGAAGAAGGCGAGCAGGTTGCGCGCCAGATAGCTCTGGTCTTCGTCATTGAGGGTCCCGACAATGCCGCAGTCGATGGCGATGTAGCGGGGCCGTTCGGGGATGCTGGCATCCACGAAGATGTTGCCCGGATGCATGTCGGCATGAAAGAAACTGTCCCGAAACACCTGTGTGAAGAAGATTTCGACGCCGCGCTCAGCCAGTACTTTCATGTCCACGCCGCGGGCACGCAGCGTTTTTACATCGGAAATCGGAATGCCGTGAATCCGCTCCATGACCATCATTTGCGGACGGGTGTAGTCCCAGTACACCTTGGGCAGATAGATCAGGTCGGAGTTTTCAAAATTGCGCCGGATCTGGCTGGTATTGGCCGCCTCGCGCTGCATGTCCAGCTCGTCCAGGAGCGTGTGGTGATAGTCCTGAACCACCTCGACCGGATGCAGGCGCGGGCCTTCCTCCCAGTAGCGTTCAATCCCCCGCGCCACCCAGAGCATGAGCGCAATGTCCTTCTCGATGACCCGGGCAATGCCGGGGCGGACGATCTTGATCACGACTTCCTCACCGCTGTGCAAGCGGGCGCTGTGCACCTGCGCCACAGAGGCCGAGGCCAGGGGCTCTCGGTCAAAACGTGCGAACACCTCATTCGCCGGGCGCTTGAGGCTGCGCGAGATGATGCGCTCGGCCTCGGCCGGATCAAATGGCGGTACATCGTCCTGAAGGCGTGCCAGCTCGGTCGCCAGATCTTCAGGCAGAAGATCCAGGCGTGTGGACAGAATCTGCCCGAATTTGACATAAATGGGCCCCAGCTCGATCAGGGCACACCGCAGGCGCTCCCCGCGCGGGCGTTTGGGCGCTGGCATGAGCGTCCAGGGGCCGAGTGCCAGCAGGATACGCGCCCACAGAGGTAAATGTTCACGCGGGACAAATGTATCCAGCCGGTAACGCGTGACAACCAGAAGGATGCGCAGCAAGCGGTGTAGCCGTTTCACGAGCGGCTGGCTCCCGTCTTGTCCTGCAATGCCTTGACGCGTGCCTCCAGGGCATCCACACGTTCAGCGAGAGAACGGGACTCCCGGTCAAGTGCCTGCAGGGCTTCGGGGTGGGGGACCAGGCCGCTTTCGTTGAGAATGTACTCGCGCAGGTCTTCCCAGAATTGCTCGCCGGTGCGCTTGAGCAGTTGTCCCGCTTCATTGATGAGGGGCGCCAGCAGTTCTGCGGGTGTCTCCCCGGTGAAACGTGCCAGCAGGGGCTGCACGTCCACCTGCTCAAGGTGGAACAGGCCGGACAGTCTGGGCAGCATGTCTGTGTCACCCTCATGTGCCGGGGCCGCCGCGTCCGGTTGAATCAGAAAACTCAGAAGCTGCAGCGGGGTGCCGCGCAAGGTGATGTCCGCCTCGCCGTCATCGGCCGCGAGCACGCGAACGGGTTGGCCCGGCTCCAGAATTAGCGCCTCGGGCAACGGCTCGACGTTCAGTCTGATAC
>RFIV01000265.1 GCA_003695085.1 Gammaproteobacteria bacterium | reverse complement strand
TCCATATTGTGGACAGCCTGACACTGGAACCGGCGGATGAAAGCACCACGCAGATTACCCTGCTCGCGGCTTTCTTCCTCGGCACCACGCGCCTGATTGACAACCTGTCTTTGACACTGGAGAAATAGGACGAACGCGCATGAACACACTCCCCAACCGTTACTGGACGCGGTCAGACGCGTTCCAGGGCCTCTGGTCGTCACTTGAAAACCATGCCCGCACCCCCCTTCGTATCACCGAACTGTTTGAAGACCCGAACCGGATGCAGCAGTTCATGGCGGAAGGGGCCGGACTGGAACTGGACTTCAGCAAGACCCCTGTCACACCGGACATACTGAGCGAACTGGTTCAGCTGGCAGAAGCCGCCGGCCTCGACGCGGCGCGTCAGGCACTGCTGTCGGGCAAGCCGGTCAATCACACCGAAGCACGCCCGGCCCTGCATACGTTGTTGCGGGCGCCGGAAGGCGAACCGGTCATGGTGGAAGGTACCGATGCACGCGCAGAAGTGCGCGCCGCGCTGGAGAAGATGGAGCGCTTTGTATCGGCACTGCATGCAGGAGAGATGAAGGGGGCCACGGGCGAACCCATTCGCGATGTGGTGAGCATCGGCATCGGCGGCTCCTTCCTCGGCCCCAAGGTGGCCGTGGATGCGCTGCGTCCGCAGTGGGTCGATCAGGTGCGCGTGCACTTTGTGTCCAATGTGGATGGCAACGACCTGTACTGGACGCTCAAGGACCTGAACCCGGCCACCACGCTGTTCATCATCCAGTCCAAGTCCTTCACCACACAGGAAACCCTGCTCAATGCCCGCAGCGCGCTGGACTGGCTGGCGGATGCAGGCATTAAAGGTGACGCCATTTCGGCCCATCTGGCCGGCGTGACCGCCAACGGGGACAAGGCGCTGGCCTTTGGCCTGCCGGAAACATCGATCTTCCCCATGTGGGACTGGGTGGGAGGGCGTTACAGCCTGTGGTCCGCCATCGGTCTGCCGATTGCCTGCCAGGTGGGCATGCCGGTCTTCAGGCAGCTGCTGGCCGGGGCCCGGGCGATGGACGAACATTTTGCAAGCGCACCCGCCGACCGGAATCTGCCGGTACTGCTGGGCATGCTCGGCGTCTGGTACCAGAACTTCCTGGAATACGAAAGTGAAGCCGTGATTCCCTACGACCAGACGCTGGCCGATCTCACGGCACACCTGCAGCAGCTGGACATGGAGAGCAACGGCAAGTCCGTGGACCGTGACGGAAATCCCGTCCGTGTGGCGACCGGCGCCGTGCTCTGGGGCGGGCCGGGCACCAATGGTCAGCATGCCTACCATCAGCTGATTCACCAGGGCACGCGCAAGATTGCGGTCAACTTCATTCTCGCACGCAAGCCGGTGCATCCGCTGACCCACCATCACGATTACCTGATCTCCAACTGCCTGGCCCAGGCCCAGGCCCTGATGGTGGGGCGTCCCCTGGAGGCGACCGGCAATCCGCACCGCGTGATTCCCGGCAACCGTCCCAGCCACCTGATCAGCCTGCCCCAGCTGGATGCCTTCCACCTCGGCGCACTGATCGCCTTGTACGAACACAAGGTTTTCGTGCAGGCACTGATCTGGGATATCAATGCGTTCGATCAGTGGGGCGTGGAACTGGGCAAGGAACTCTCCGACAACCTGCTGCCGGCACTGCAAGGGAATGGGGACGTGTCCGGGCTGGATCCTTCCACCGCCTGGCAGGTCCGACGCTACCGGGGCGCCTGAGCGCTCACGCGCCCGCTGTCCACCCGAACCCGGTGCATGCCGGGTCTCCGGGCAGCGGCACCACCCGCATGGGCAAGCCCTTCTCGCTGGCCCGCCAGTGTTCGGCGAAGGTTTTGCCGGTATCGGGGTGAGACCGATCCGGCATCAGGTCCGCCAACGGCCTCAGGATGTAAGCTTGTGTCAGAATATCCGGGTGCGGGGCGCAGACGTCTGCAGCATGCGTCGTGTTTCCGGGGGGCGGATCAGACGGATTGCGCTGGTAAAGCAGAATATCCAGATCCAGGGTGCGTGGCTGCCCAGGCGGCAGATCTGCCGGGCGCCCGCTTTGTCGCTCCAGCGCTACCAGCTCGTGCTTGAGCTCAGCAAGATTCAGGCGCGTGTGGCCGGCACAGACCAGATTCCAGTATTCCGGGCCCTCGTAGCCCACTGCGGGGCAGGCGTACACCGGCGAAACGCGTAGTCCGGCAAGCAGCCTCGCCAGTGCCTCCAGCGCTCGGGGTACCTGTCGCTCCGGCGCCACATTGCTGCCCACGCCAAGGACCACCTCAGCTGCCACGCTCACCTCGTTCGATCTGCACCGCAACATGATCTGCATGCAGGACGGCGCCCCGCTTTTCAACCCGTACGCGCAGCCAGGGTACGCCAAATTCACTCATGATGCACTGGGCCACCTGCTCGGCCAGGGTCTCGATAAGCTGAAAGCGCCGGTCGCGACAAAAGGCCCGCACCCGTTCCGAAACCGCCGCATAATCCAGCGCCTGTTCCAGGGCATCAGATCGGGCAGCAAGGCGGGTATCCCAGCCCATGTCCAGCGAAACCGATAGCGGTCGGGCCTGCTTTTGCTCCCAGTCATACACGCCAATCACGGTCTCCACCTGCAGGTCGCGAATGCTGATCAGATCCATTTTTGCCCACCTCCCGTTGCGC
>RFIV01000264.1 GCA_003695085.1 Gammaproteobacteria bacterium | reverse complement strand
CACCTCGGCGAGGCTGATTTCACCACGATCCACCAGGGCAGGGATCAGCCAGGACAGCGCGGCAATGAGGCAGATGCGATCACCGGAGGCGGTGGCAGCGGAAATTGCCCGGGTCATGAACCGTACACCCTCCGAACTTGCACCACGCATGAAGGCATCTGCGCCCTTGGACTTGAGGGCCCAGGCCTGCAGGTGGGGCTGATCGGTGAGGTGGGAGACGTCCAGGGTACGTGTCAGCCGCGCGCTTTCTTCAATGTCGCCGCGCCAGCGTGCCAGATGAGCCTGGAGGAAACAGTATCGCGCCCGAAGTGCTTCCAGTTCCGGCGCATCGGTCTTCAAACCTGCAGCGGCGATCGCGTCGGGATTCAGCAGGGGCTGAGCACGTTCACACAGCGCATGGGAGCGTTGTGCGTCACCTTCGGCAAAGGCACGGGAGGCTTTCAGGTACAGCACCCATGGGTTGTTCTCCGACCAGGGTGCAGGCAATGATTCCAGTACACGGCGTCCCCGGTGATACTGCCCGCTCTGAACGAGGTCTTTCTGGTGATCGGCCAGTGCCTGGCTCAGTTCGGGCCACTTTTCATGCTCGGCCAGCAGGTCGAGGCCCTCGATCAGCTGGCCGGTGCTCAGGTACCAGCGGCTGGCAGCCAGAATGACCTGCTGCGGCAGGTTGCCGGCTCCGAAACGTCGTCTGAGCCAACCCCGGAGCAGATCATGCAAAACAAACTGCGTGTCGTCCTGATGCTGGTGCTCGGTGCAGGGCAGACTGGAGGAGGACAGGGCGCGCAGCAACACGCGGGCATCCCACTGGGGCAGGACAGCGCGGCAAAACTTCTCGGAAAACGCGGGGAATTCAGCCAGCACCGGCAGTGCTTCCCTGAGCACCTGCGGCAGGTAGGGAAAGACTTCGTTAGCCAGGTAGTCATCCAGCAGACGGTCATCCGTGAGGGTGGCCGGTGTGCTGAGTTGCCCGGTCTGGGTCAGCCGGCAGGCGCTGAACTGTATGGCGGCTGCCCAGCCGCGGGTCTGGCGGTAGAGGGCGTCAGACATCTGATCGTCCAGCTGAAGCTGAAAGCGTCGGGTTACCCATTCCCGGATATCCGACTGTCCGAAGGAGAGTGAGTCCTTTTCAATAAGTGCCAGCTGGTGACGCACCTGCCGCCTGGAAAGCTCCAGTTCCGGTATCTGCCGTGATGTCAGTACCACGTGCAGGTAGTCCGGCATGTAGTCGAGAAACCGGGTCAGTGCTTCGAGCAGCGCCGGATCCTGAATGGCGTGGACGTCATCCCAGACCCAGACCAGACGCTCCGGACAGGACCAGCTGCGCGCATGATCCTGCAAGGCGGACAACAGGGCGGTGTCGGCATCCTTCGCCGGAGGCGCTGCCAGTGCACCGGCATCGGACACGGTGAGGCCTCGTACGCGTTCGATGGTGCGGCTCAGACTGTGGATAAGGGTGTGCCATAGCCGGTCAGGATCGTTGTCGGAGCGATCCAGCGTGGCCCAGGCCTGTACCGGCCTTCTCAGTGCCAGCCACTGGGCGACAGCCGTCGTTTTTCCATAGCCGGCCGGCGCGATGATGGCGGTTACCGGGCAACGGATGGCATCGTCCAGCAGTTTCATCACGTCCGGGCGCGGGATCAGATCATCTGACAGCCGGGGCGGCCTGAGTTTGGTTTCTATCAGCATCATTTCAGTGTGCCATCAGGACGGCAGAATGCCAGTCCCCTGCAGGATGCTCCAGGTGACTTTGAGTGCGTTCTTTGAAGGGGTGCACAAAAACCAGGGTTCAGTGTGCCCGCGATATCGGGACTTGTGATAGGCGAGCGCCTGGAATGCATACAGCCCATTGCCGTATCGATACATGAACTGGCCCAGACGATAGAGCATGCCGGACTGCTGCGGATGAGGCTGCAACTGATCGAGCGGCGCGATGCCGAGCGATACCCGGCGAATGCCCTCCTGGCGGAAGCGCTTAAGGGCCTGAAGAAGTGTGTAATCAAGAATCGGGTGACGGCATAACGCGGGGTCACTGCGCAGAATGTTGGCGCAATACCCGGTGATGCGTCCATTCTCGAACCAGGGATCAAAAAAAACAAAGCCGAGGAGGCGACCGTCTGCATGGTGACAGTAAAACTTTCGGACGCCCCACTCAGCCTTGAACACAGGCGGACGTGTCAAAAGGCGGAGCTCCCTGGCCTGAATGGTCTTGCTCTGGCGCCAGGCCTCGGAGAGAGCCTGAACGGATTCGGGAATATGGGGGACATGGGTGTGTTCGACGACAGTGACGGGCAGTCGCCTGTTCAGGTTGGCAGCGTGACGCAGTTGCTTCTTGTCCCGTCCCGACAACTCGAAATGCTCAAGCTCGATGGAATGCTCCATGCCCATGTGATTCACGATCCAGCCCTGCTCTGAAGCGGCCCTTGCGACTTCGTGGGTGACGCCCAGCAGCACGGGCACGCCCTTGAGTCGCCGGATGTCCGCAAGCGTGTGGGGCAATAAGGCGGGACTGACAAGTGGATCGGTACAACTGAGATTGATGCGGCCAAAGGGCGTTTGGACGGGGGCGTAGCAGAATGCACCGTCATGAAGATAGTGGTGCGTCAGGCCGGCCTGGACGGTGAAATAGGCACTGCTTTGGCGGGCATGGCGCATGATAACCTGCTCGAGCCGTCCGGGGACGCCTGATGGGGCGTCTGATTCGGCAAGGCGATGACTGATCCCCGGCAACTCGTTTGGATGCAATGTCGATTCCATCAGCTGTCATCCAAGTCATGTGGTGGATAACAGCGTATGAAACTGCAGCGGGCGGGGCATCCTTCCCCGGGATGAGGCGTGAAGTCAAAGTGTGAAGCCGGTCAAGATTCGGGTGTTTTCCGCTTCTTGAAGACGCTACACAAATCATCGGTGGTGCGCTGGGCGGGCGCGAGGTAAAGCGCATCGAACCGCGGAGTGTCCGGCAGGCGATCGTCCATCAGATAGTCTTCCGGGCGCGTGCCTTCAGGATGGGTTTCCAGCAACCCGACGTTGAAAATGTGAGCTTCCGGCCGCAGTGCTTTCAACCGGCTGATCAGCCCCAGGTTGTAGTCGGTATGTCCGTTGCCGACAATGACCAGAATGGGCCGGTAGTCACTCTCCAGCATTGCCGAGATCTGTTCGGCCATGGTCTGGTTGCGGACTTGCCAGACGGCAAAGAGTTTCCTGAGGTAGGATTCCGGGCCCCAGCCGCAGTGCGAGGCCTTGATGCGTGCGTACATGAGATCCCGGTAGGCGGGGTCCGCATCTTCAACCTGAGGCAGTTGGGCGCGTTCAACCGGCAGCAGGCCATCCGGCCCACGCTCCCCGAGGCGTGCCCTCAGCGGGACAGGCAGATCAATGCCGAATGCAGCGCCTTTCTGGTTTCGGAGCGTCTCCAGCAAAGGGCGATACTGGTGCCAGCGAGCACTGTCTTCGTCCAGGTTCAGTGCGTCTGCCAGCTGCCCGGGCGTCATCGGGTGGCCATGTTTTGCAGGTTGCAGATAACGCATCAGCAACGAAGTCTGGTCCCGGCTGAACATTTCCATGCCCAAGGCGATTCTGTGATTCTGTGCCAGGTGCTCGACCAAGCGCTTCTGCAACGCATGCTGTGCCCTGTTGTCGTGCTTTTCGGCGAGGATGACCACATCCGCCCCGGCCATTCTTTCGATGAGTGCTGCCTCGGAAATGGGCCGGTTATCTGCCCAGAAGGTGTTGTCCAGCGGGTGGGGCGCCGGGGCAGGTTCGATGAGCGAACACCCCGCCAACCAGGCAAGACACAGGTACAGACCGATGCGCATGTTCATGAACGACCTTTATTGACTGAAGGGCTGTGGCAGCATGAATGCCCATTGTAGCGCAAAAATGAACTGATCTTGCCCTGCAATAGTGGACACCTCGTTAAGCGAGTACTCTACGCTACAATGGTGAACCATGGTAAGAAAGAACACACAAGGCAAATCAACACGCAAGCGCTACTCCGAGGACTTCAAGAAGGAGGCTCTGGCGCCGGCTGAAAGTGTCGGGATCAGTGCAGCAGCTTGCCGCGGAAATTGATGAAGCATGCGGATCATGCGATGTACGAAGCCAAACTGTCTGGTCGCAACCGCTATGTGTTCTATCACCATACGCAGCAGAGCTCCGAATGGGAGAAAAGACGTGTGCAGCAGTTCAGATCGCTGATTCAAAGCGGCGAGATGTTCTACTCGTACCCGCCACAGATGGATCTGAACACTAACGAAGTCGTCAGCATTATCATGAAACCACGGTGGCACACGGAAAGTGCACTCGGAGAGACCGAAACGCTTCAAAAACTGGCGGACCTCGGGTTTCATGTTACCGTCGCCAACTTCGCCATGGAATCGGGAGCCATCGGGCTGTTGCGCAGCGCACCTGTGTTTGCCGTACGTCTGCCGGAAAACGTCATGAGTCATGTGCCGGAGCAGCCTCGCGATTGCCAGCTGGTATCGGGCCTGGTATCCCTGCTTGGATCGATGGATACCCGTGTCTACCTCGACGGCGTGCATACGGAGCGCCAACTGCGTTTTGCCCAGACACTGGATCTTGAGGGCGCGTCCGGATACTGGTTTGGCAGCCATGCCACCTTGCCGGAGATTGAAAGTCAGCTACTCTTGCAACCGGTATAACCGAATGCCGTTGTGCCCATAAGTGTCCGCTGGTTCGATGCTCAGCCAGCGGGCATTCTTCTCTACTGTCTTCTCACCAATACCCTTGACCAGTACCAGTTCATAAATATCGCGGAACGGACCGTTTTTCTGGCGATATTCGATAATGCGCTGAGCCTTTTTGACTCCAATGCCCTTTAGCTGAGTCAGTTCTTTCACGGATGCCGAATTAATATTGATGGGCATGCGTGGTGCAGCATGAATACCCGAAGTGAACAGGGCAACAATAAGGCAGATGACCGCCGCCCGTAAGGGGTAAGAAAGTATTGGCATGTTTTACATCCTGTAATATATCATTCGTCCTGTTACTATTGA
Source organism: Gammaproteobacteria bacterium (assembly GCA_003695085.1). Lineage (GTDB taxonomy): Bacteria > Pseudomonadota > Gammaproteobacteria > Pseudomonadales > Oleiphilaceae > Thermohahella. The sequence goes on along the minus strand of RFIV01000264.1, from coordinate 17,092 downwards.
CGATTATAAAATATTCACTATTTTAATAAAGCCAACCAAATGTACTGGAGTATTATAAATGTCCAAAGTTGATGAGTTGTTTGAACTGGAACGCCGTCTGGAAGAAGATCGTCGTCGTTACGAAGCACTCAAGGCGAATCCGGAGGTTCAGAAATACTTTGAATTCTCCAAGGAACTCGAGGCCCTGATTGGCAAATACGGCATGTCCCGGGCGGACGTGGCAAAGATCCTGGGGCTGTCAGCACCCAAGGGGGCAAAGGCTGGTGGCAAGCGCCCGCTGCGCAAGTACAAGAACCCGCACACCGGGGAGGTGGTCGAAACGCGTGGCGGCAACCACAAGATCCTGAACGCCTGGCGCAAGCAATACGGCAAGGAAACGGTGGACGGCTGGCTGGAAAAGTAAGCCGGTTCGAGTCCACTCACATGGCCGCTGAAAATGCGAGCCATGTGAAACGAGCCATGTGAAATTTAAAAAAGGTGGCCTGGTCAGCCACCTTTTTTGTTTCAGTTTTCAGTCAGACACGCTTTGAGAGAGTGAATCAGATCTGTATACATCTGGTCAAGTGAATCTGCACCCCGAAAAAGCGGATCCACATGTACGCGCTTCACAAATTGCCTGCGCACCCACTCCTTTTGTTCCATGGCCTTCCATTCGGGCTCGATAATCAAACAGCGTTGTGTATTGGGTGCTTTTTCGAGCTTGCGCATTTGCAGGGCAGAGAGTCCGTGCCCCCCTTTGGTCAACGCCTGGGTTTCAAGGCCGTAATCTGTTTCCAATGCATCCAGGAAAGGATGAAATACCCAGACTTCAACCTTCTTCCGGCCAAGCATTTCAACTGTGCCTTTTAACTCGGCGCTGCGTTTTCTGAGCGTCGCGTTCAAAGTCTCTGATATTGGCCAGCCCAGTTTACCGGCAATCGTTTCAATGCGTTTCAATGTCTGAAGTGGTGAAAGCCAGAAGTGCAGGGCAGGAGGTTGGGCATCCAGGGAGATGATCTTTCCCGGCGGCAGGGTGCCGAGAATTTTCTTCATATGGGGTTCCAGCCGTTCGCCGCCCCAGATTACCTGGTCACTGTTTTGCAGCAGGCGAATGTGTGAGGGGCGCAGATGAAAGTCATGGGGATCGGCGTCATCAGTGATCAGGGTGTGCACTTTCACGGGAACATCCGAATCAGGTTTGATGGCACGTACCATCAGCGTCAACGGAGGGAGTGTGGCGGTAAGTCGAAGGTCCGCCCGGGCCTCGGAAAAGGGCGTCAGAAGCAGGCTCAGGGCCAGCAGGATCATCATGCGCATAACGGGGTCCGCAATGTTATGTTATAACGTTGGTGCGTATTGTGCCGTCTGACGAAAGAAATGCAACTACAAAAATGCTGCAAATGCAGTATGCTTATAGCGCAGAGTTCAACAGAGGTGCTTCATGGCAAACTTTGGTCCGCGCAGTGGTATTCTTCAGCTTACGATCAAGGACAAGGCAGTACTCTACGCGGCATACATGCCGTTCATTGAGAATGGCGGCCTGTTTATTCCGACCCAGAAGACCTACCAGCTGGGCAATGAAGTGTTTCTTCTGCTGAACCTCATGGATGAGCCCGAGAAGCTGCCCGTGGCGGGCAAGGTGGTCTGGATGACCCCAAAGGGCGCACAGGGCAACCGCGCAACCGGGATTGGCGTGCAGTTCTCCGACGAGGCCAAGATCGTCAAGGAAAAGATCGAAAAGTATCTGGCAGGCGCCGTCAATTCCGAGCGCCCCACGCATACACTCTGAATTCAAGCATACAACCCCATCAACAGGAAGATACAGCCTGTGAGCATACATGCATCACTGACAGACTCCCATTGCCATCTGGACAAGCTTGATCTCACGCCTTTTGGCGGATCTCTGGACCGCGCGCTGGAGGCAGCGCGTCAAAACGGTGTGTCGCGATTTGTGTGCATCAGCGTTGACCACAGCAATCTTCGCGAGGTCTGTGAACTGGCCGAGCAGTATGATGATGTCTGGGCCACATCCGGTATTCACCCACTCACCGATGCAGAGGCGCCTTTTGAGCCTGAAATCATCGAGCATCAGGCGCAGAGCACCTCGAAAGTGGTCGCGATTGGCGAATGCGGACTGGATTATCACTACAAGCCCGAGACGCGCCCGGTTCAGCTTGAGCGGTTCGAGGCTCAGCTGGATATTGCCCGGCGGCTGGGGCTGCCCGTCGTTGTGCACACGCGTGATGCCGTGGATGATACGCTGGCTCTGATTCGTCGCTATGCCGGTCAAGGGGTGCGCGGAGTTCTGCACTGTTTTACCGAAAGCTGGGAGATGGCCCGGCAGGCCCTGGATCTTGGGTGGTATATCAGCTTCTCGGGCATCATTACGTTTCGCAATGCGGCCGATTTGCGCGAAACGGTGGCGAAGGTGCCTCTCGGGCAGATGCTGGTGGAAACTGACAGCCCCTGGCTGGCCCCGGTACCACATCGTGGCCAGAGCAACTCCCCCCAATGGGTCAGAGAGGTGGCGGACTGCGTCGCCAGGCTCCATGACTGTGCCCTCGAAGATGTGGCGGAGCTGACGACACGCAATGCCTGCGAACTCTTTGGTTTGTCATGAAGGCCGAACCGTTTGACTGGCCAACCCCGTGGGGGACGTTGAGGGGCCTGCGCTGGGGAAGCAAGCAGCCCGAACGCAGCCCGATACTGGCCGTGCACGGCTGGCAGGACAATGCAGAAAGCTTTCACGCCCTGGGGCCCGAGCTGGCCGCTCGCGGGCATACGGTGTGGGCCGTTGATCTTCCGGGCCATGGGCAGAGCGATCCCCTCCCTCCTGGGGCAGGATACGCGTTGGCCGACTACGTGCCCGCTCTTATGTACCCTCTTGCGCACGTGGCATCGGGCAAATGGACCTATGTCGGCCACTCGCTGGGCGCTGTCATCGGCATGCTGACGCTGGTTGCTGCGCCAGAACAGTTCGGCAGCGCGGTTTGGATTGATGCGCTGGGCCCCATGGTCACGCCCGAGGGGCACACCGCACGCCAGTTTCGCCGGGCGATTGAAGCCCGCATGAGCACTGAGGTTCCGCCGCCACGCTGTTTTGAGTCGGTCGAGGTGGCTGCCAGGTATCGGGCATCACGCTTCACACCCCATGATCCCGGCCTGGCTGCCAAGCTGCTGCGTCGCAACCTGGTCAGCACGGATGTCGGGTGGCAGTTGAGAGTGGACCCACGCGTGCGTTGGCCGTCCACCTTCCGACTGACCGAGAGTCAGATCCGGGAAATGCTTGAGGCCATCGAACAGCCTGTGCTGATCATCGGGGCGTCCCGGGGAATGTTGCGCACGCCCGGCCCTCGGACCGGCTGGCTTTCGCGCGGGCAATTCGTTAGCCTGAAAGGCGAACATCACCTTCACATGGAACCATCTGGCGCGGAGGCCATCGGACATGAGTTTGAGGCGTTTATGGATTAGCTGCGGGTTATGGCTTGCCTGTCTGATCAGTCTGTCAGCACAAGCGCTGGAACCCTTTCCCTATTCGAAGGTTCTGAAGGAAGACACGCGTACCGTAGCAGACTACCGAATCGTTCTGTCAGGTGTATATCCCGGGCGGGGTGAGCCCCGGCTGGACCGCGAGCAGAGAGCAAGCGGAGAGGTGTCGCGCCAGACGCTGGAGATTACGTCGGACCGATCGCCGCGCGAAGTCTTTGAGCATTATCGGGCAGAGGCGGAGAAAGAGGGCTTCAGCCTGGTATTCGAATGCCATGGGCGCGATTGCGGCGACAGCGCCACCTGGTCGGCGGATATTTTCGCCCGGTCCGAGCTCTATGGATTCATGCGTGATCAGCACTTTTTCACGGCGGTAAACCGGGACCTGACCGAGGTGCTGATGTTCTACACGATCCGAAGAGGCAACCAGAAGGTGTATGCGCACTGGGAACGCCTCCGGTCCGTAAAGCCTCTGGCCGATCTGAAGACGAGTCTGTCGACGACTCAGGTCACGTTACAGGGGGCTGAGCTGGAACGCCTTTCCCTGCTTGAGAAAAAACTGGCACCGCTTCTCGAGGCACGTGGCGATCAGGATACCTGGATACTGGTCTCCTGGGCGAGAGAGCCCAACCGCTCTGCTGAGCGCAACCTGCGCACGTCGCGCCAGCAGGCAGAGTTGGTGGCGGACTTGCTCAGACGCCGGATCGGGCCAGATACCGATATCAGAATTCACGCGCTTGGGCCCTGGGGGCCGGAGAGTCTTTTCGCCGAGGAAGACCGGGTAATCAGCGTCCACCGGGAAGGGGAGTAAAACAATGCATGGCGACCGGGAGACAACCCCACCGCGCGCAAAGCCAGAGATGCGGGATGCACTGGCAAACAAGACCGTGGCCCTGGTTCTGGGCAGCGGTGGTGCTCGGGGATATGCCCATATTGGCGTGATCGAGGCCCTTCAGGCCCGGGGGATGAAAGTCATCGCCATCGCTGGATGCTCCATGGGGGCCTTGATCGGCGGCGTCTATGCAGCCGGGCAGCTCGCACCTTTCAAGGCCTGGGCCGAGTCGCTCAAGGGGATGGATATTCTGCGATTGCTGGACCTTTCACTGGCTTCACCCGGCGCCATTCGTGGTGAGAAAGTATTTTCCGTTGTCAGGGAGCTGATCGGGCAGGTGCGCATTGAAGACTTGCCGCTGGACTACACGGCCGTGGCCACTGATCTTTCGCGCTACAAGGAGGTCTGGTTCCAGAACGGATCGCTGGAAAAGGCCATCCGGGCTTCAACAGCCATTCCCAGCCTGATTACACCAGTCATGGAGAACGGCCGGGTATTGGTGGATGGCGGACTGCTGAACCCGCTCCCGATCATTCCTGTGGTCTCAGCCCATGCTGACCTGATCGTTGCGGTCAACCTGAGTCATTATGACCACGCCTTTGAAGAGCGTTTCGGACTGCGTGAAAAGGCCCGCAGCCGGCGCGAATTCGAGGCCTGGATCGAGTCCGTCAAGCAAAAGGCGAGCGAACTGTTCGACTTCGATGCGCTGGATGAGCCGGAGTCGGTGGTCACGGCACCTGCGGCGGAAGAACAGGAGCCGGAACCGGACACGGTGCATCGGCTTCTGACCAAGTTCGACATCATGAACATGTCCTTCGAAACCATGCAAAGCGCCCTCACTCAGTACAAGCTGGCCGGGTACCCTCCGGATGTACTGATCAATGTGCCCAAGGCTGTCTGCAAGACCTTTGATTATCACAAGGCGCCGGAGCTCATTGAGCTGGGTCGCAGGCTGGCAGACGAAGCGCTCGACCAGTGGGCGGGCCAGGAGCAGGCTGACGCAACGCGGGCGAGTGGCGTATAATCGCCGGCCCCGACAGGAGACCCTCATGACTCGTCCCGTAACCGACCAACTGCACACCCTTCGAGATTACATCCGCTATGCCTGTTCGGAGATGTACCGGCATCCTGTCTGGTTGGGGCACGGTACCGACTCAGTCTGGGATGAGGCAGTTCATCTTGTGTTGGGCGTATTGTCGCTGCCGTGGGATATCGACCCGGCCGTGCTGGATGCGCGCCTGACCGAAGAGGAAAAGTTGCGTGTGGCGGATGCGCTGGAACGTCGCATTCAGGCACGCGAGCCGTTGCCGTACATTCTCGGTGAAGCCTGGTTTGCCGGCATGCCCTTCGAGGTGAATCGTCATGTACTGATACCTCGCTCGCCGATAGCGGAGCTGCTCGAGCACGGGCTGTATCCCTGGCTGGAAAATGTGGAAGCAGAACCCGACGAGCCCCTGCGCATTCTGGACATGTGCTGTGGCTCGGGCTGCATTGGCATCGCGGCTGCACGCTACTTTCCCGAAGCCGAGGTCACGCTCGCAGATATATCCCCCGAGGCGCTGGAAGTGGCCCGCCGGAATGTCGCCCGGCATTCGATGGAAGACCGGATCGAAGTTGTTCAATCGGATCTGTTTGATCAGCTTGAAGGCACCTGGCACGTTATCCTGACCAACCCGCCTTACGTTGATGCCGAGGACATGGCTGACTTGCCACCCGAATACCGGCATGAGCCGGAACTGGCGCTGGCAGCCGGCGAGGATGGCCTGGATCTCGTGAGGCGCATTTTAAAAGAGGCGCCCAGGCGACTGAATAAAGGAGGGTTTCTGGTCTGCGAGGTCGGCAACAGCATGGCTGCGACCATGAATGCCTGGCCAGATCTGCTGCTCACCTGGCCGGAATTCGAGAACGGTGGCCACGGGGTTTTCGTGGTGGATCGTGATACACTGGCCGACTACACATTTGACTGAACTCAGAAAAGGATTCATTGGGCGTTTATGGCAGGCAATACCTTCGGACAACTGTTTACGCTTACAACCTTCGGCGAAAGTCATGGCCCGGCCCTGGGCGCCATCGTGGACGGCTGTCCGCCAGGACTTGAACTGAGCGAGGCCGACCTTCAACGTGACCTCGATCGTCGGAAGCCAGGCACATCACGCCACACGACCCAGCGTCGGGAACCGGATCAGGTGCGTATACTGTCCGGCGTATTCGAGGGGCGGACCACGGGTACACCCATCGGACTGCTGATTGAAAACATTGATCAGCGCTCGAAGGACTACGGCAACATTGCGCAACAATTCCGGCCGGCCCACGCGGACTATACCTACTGGCACAAGTATGGCATCCGGGACTATCGTGGGGGTGGCCGCAGCTCCGCGCGCGAGACGGCCATGCGGGTCGCCGCCGGTGCCATAGCCAAGAAATACCTGCTCGAGCATGCCGGCATCCGGATTCAGGGTTACCTCGCACAGCTCGGGCCGATTGTTTGTGCGCCCGAAAATCTGGACGAGACCGATAACAACCCGTTTTTCTGTGCCGAACCGGAGAAGGTGCCGGAACTGGAAGCCTACATGGACCGGTTGCGAAAGGAGGGCAATTCGGTAGGCGCACGCATCAATGTTATCGCGTCCGGGGTACCGGTCGGGCTGGGCGAGCCGATTTTTGACCGGCTTGATGCGGATCTGGCCAAGGCCCTCATGAGCATCAATGCCGTCAAGGGCGTGGAAATTGGTGACGGATTCGGTGTCGTCAACCAGAAGGGGACCGAACATCGTGATGAAATGACCCCCGAGGGTTTCCTCTCCAATCATGCAGGCGGTATTCTGGGGGGCATCTCCAGCGGGCAGCCGATTCTCGCTTCCATTGCCCTCAAGCCGACCTCCAGTCTGCATCTGCCCGGGCGCAGCATTGACATCAATGGTCAGCCAGTCGAAGTGGTCACCAAGGGGCGCCACGACCCCTGTGTCGGCATCCGGGCGACACCCATCGCGGAAGCCATGGTCGCGCTTGTTCTGATGGATCACTATCTGAGGCACCGGGCCCAGAACGCAGACGTTCAGGTGTCGACACCGGACATCGCTTCCGGGGAGTAGGGTGTCCGCGCCTGTCCGCCGCCTGGGGGCCACGTATTTTGTCTACTTTGCGATTGTGGGCATTGTGGCGCCGTACTTGCCGGTCTATCTGGCGTCGCTGGATTTTGACTATGATACGGTCGGGCTGCTGACCTCCATCGTACTGGGCACCAAGGTGTTTGCGCCCATGTTCTGGGGACACCTGGCAGATCGCAGTGGCCGGTACGTTTTCTGGGTGCGGATGGGCGCACTGGCGGCCTTGACCATCAGTCTGTTTCTGCCGGGCGCGCGTGCCTTCTTCTGGGTCGCGGTCGCATTGTTTGGCTACTCGTTTTTCTGGAATGCGATCCTGCCCCAGATGGAAGTGATCACGCTGAATGCCCTGGGCGCGGCCCGGCAGCGTTACAGTCGGATTCGCCTGTGGGGATCTGTCGGGTTCATTGCGGCAGTGAGTCTGATCGGCGTTGCACTCGACTACCTGTCCGTGGCACTGCTACCCTGGGCGCTCGTGGTCTGTCTGGCCAGCCTGCTACTGCTGACCTTCACGCTGCCTGATAGGACAGGGCGTGGGCAGCCGGTTTCCACGCGCCGTTTCCTGCGTGTGGCACTCAGCCGAACCATCTGGCCATTCTGGATCATGGTCTTTCTGCTGCAGTGGTCATTCGGAGCCTACTACGTATTCTTCAGTCTCACCCTTGAGCGCGCCGGATACTCGTTCGCCACAACGGGTATGCTCTGGAGCCTGGGTGTCGTGGCCGAAATCATTCTCTTTGCGGCCATGCCCGGTCTGTTGAAACGGTTTACGCTGTACCAGTTGTTTGGGATGGCACTGTGCCTGACCATCATTCGCTGGTCTGTCACAGGCTGGCTGACGGATTCTCCGGTAATCATCACCGTGGCCCAGCTCGGACACGCCTTCTCCTTTGGTGTGATGCATGCCTGCAGCATCGAATTTCTGCATCGAACCTTCTCTGGCAAGGGGGAGGGGCTTGCACAGTCCGCCTACAGTGCATTGAGTTTTGGCCTGGGGGGCGCCGTGGGCGCTACAACCTCGGGCTTTCTTTTTGAAAGGTTTGGCCCTGAAGTGACCTTTTCGGTGGCTGCACTGCTCGCTGGGCTGGCCCTTCTGCCCCTTCTCTCACCGCTCCGGCAGCGTCTCCAGTCCCGGGGATAAGCCCTTGGTCTGATTCAGCTTGACGGACAATCAGCGTATTCTGACTGCGTGCGTCACACCAAAGTGGTAGCGGTTTTCGCTTACTACTCCTTGAAGTGTGGTCGCATAACCCCCAGATTAAATAAGGTCATCGTGCTGTAAAGTTGACCAGGGATAATTCAAGGTACAACCAGGAAAAAACAGGTGGATGTTATGACTGATCAGATTTGGACCAACCTCGCAGACAATGCTCAGAAAGCCCTCGAACCCGTGAGCAAGCTCAATGAGCTGTTTGTCGCCAACCTTCAGAAAGTCGCAGAATTTCAGATGGACGCGCTCAAGTCCTATGCAGATCTTGCGTCGTCCCAGTTCACCGCACTGACCGAGATCCACGATGCGGACTCGCTGAAGGACTTTCTGACTCGCCAGACGGAAGTGGCCGGTGAGCTTTCCCAGAAAATCATGGAAGACCTTCGCACGCTGGGGGAAATGGGCTCCGAGTTCCGCGAGGAGGTGACCAAGGTCATGGAGGAGGTTCGCGAAACAGTGACCGACGGTAACGACACCGAAAAAGCGGCCTGATGTCTGAAGGGCCGTCATGCACTCCGGTCATGACGGCTCGTCTTCTGCTACCGGAGCGCAGTCAGGACAGGAACACATCATGGGAATTCTTGAAAAGAACGTTATTACCGAGGGCGTCAGGAAAGCGCGGGCCGTCTCGGATCTGGTCACGGATCAGTATCGCCAGGGGCTGGAGGAGTGGATCGCCAAGCAGCGTAACGTCAATGACGCACAGGTCACCTCCTTCTTCGACATGCTGGACACCTACCGGGAAATGGCCGAGCAACTGGCGTTGCATCCTGGCAGAGTCGTCAAGAAAGAGGTGGAGTTCGTCAAGGGCTATGCCGGTATCCTCGGGGGCGCGGTCAAACGCATTCTGGGCAAGAAAGCCGAGCCGGTGATCACGCCCGAGCCGGGCGACAAGCGCTTTGCCGACCCGGAATGGGAGGACAGCATCGTATTCGACTACATCAAGCAGCTCTATCTGCTGTATTCCAAAACATTGCTGGACCTGGCCGAATCCATGGACAGCACCTCAAGGCACAGCCATGATCAGTTCGTGTTCTTTACCCGCCAGCTGGTCAATGCGCTGTCACCGACCAACTTTCCGGCCACCAACCCGGAAGTGTTGCGCAAGACGGTGGCAACCCGTGGCAAGAATCTGGTGGAAGGACTGAAGAATCTGGTCGAGGATTACAAGCGTAACCCTCAGCTGCTGAATGTCAGCATGACCGACTTCACCGCCTTTGAAGTGGGGCGCAATGTGGCCACCACACCGGGCAAGGTGGTGTATCAGAATGATCTGATGCAGCTCATCCAGTACACGCCCACGACGGAAAAAGTCTACAAGACGCCGCTTTTGGTCATTCCGCCGTGGATCAACAAGTACTACATCCTTGACCTGAAGCCCAAGAACAGTCTGATCAAGTGGCTGGTCGACCAGGGACATACCGTGTTTGTTGTGTCCTGGGTCAATCCGGGGTCACGCCTGCGTGACAAATCCTTCGAGAACTACCTGAGCGAGGGCAGCCTTGCCGCACTGGACGCCATCGAAAAGGCTACCGGCGAGAAATCAGCCAATGTCATCGGATACTGTGTGGGCGGTACGCTGTTGGCCAGCACGATGGCCTATCTGGCCAGTCAGGGGCAGTCCGATCGTATCAAGGCGGCCACTTACCTCACGACACTGATCGACTTCTCGGATCCCGGCGGCATTGGCGTATTCATCAATGAAAACTCCATACGTGGCATCGAAAAGCAGCTGGACAAGGCCGGCTACTATGACGGGCGCTCCATGGCCTTCAGCTTCAACATGTTGCGCGAGAACGATCTTTACTGGTCCTTCTTCGTCAACAATTACCTGAAAGGTGAGAAGCCGGCGGCATTTGACCTGCTGTACTGGAATTCGGACAGTACCAATCTGCCGGCGGCCATGCACAAGTACTACCTGCGCAACATGTATCTGGAGAACAACCTGGTCAAGCCCAATGGCATCACCTTGCTGGGGCAGCCGATTGACCTGCGCAAGATTGAAACGCCGGTGTACTTCCTGTCCACCATTCAGGACCACATTGCCAAGTGGAAGGCTACCTACAAGGGCGTTCATCTGCACTCGGGGCCGAAGCAGTTCGTGCTCTCCGGTTCAGGTCACATCGCCGGCGTGGTGAATCCACCCACGCAGCAGAAGTATGGCTACTGGACCAATGAGGAACTGGTGGAGGATGCGGATCAGTGGTTGCTCAAGGCGAAGAAACACGAGGGATCCTGGTGGCCGCACTGGCAGAACTGGATTCTGCAGTATGCCGGCGAGGAAGTGGCACCGCGTGTTCCGGGGGACCGGGAATTGCCGGTGATCGAAGATGCGCCCGGTACCTATGTGCGTCAGCGCATCTCGGATGTGATCAACGATTGACCTGAAGCGCTTCAAGAAAGGCGCGTGCCACGGAAGACCGCGTTCGCCGGGCGTCCATGAGGACGCCCAGCGGACGCGAAATCGCCCCCTCCTTCAAGGGCAACTGCTGAATGTTCTCCTTCGCCATGAAGGCCGGCAGCACACTCCATCCCAGGTTCACTTCCACCAGGGCGCGAATGGTTTCAATGAAATTTGCCGGCGTGCCCGGAGAGAGCGTCAGTCCCTGAGCTTCGAAGCACTCAGCAACCCGCTGAAAGGTATAGGTTTCCCGGGAGGGCAGGATATTCGGCTGGCCCACCAGGTGAGACAAGGATAGCCCTTCAACCTCATGAAGGGGGTGTTCACGACCTGCCACGAACACCAGCTTCTCGTCCCAGATCAGACTGGCTTCCAGCGGTGGGCGGACCTCTGCGGGCAGGGTGCAGAGAGCAAGCTCCACTTCGCCTGCCAGTACGGCCTGGGCCGATTGCTCGGAGGTCATGAAATGCAGGTCGAAGCGGATGTCAGGAAACGCGCTGTGCAGATCACGTATGACCCCGGGCAGGTAATGAATCCCGATGTGATGGCTGGTCGCCAGTTTCAGAATGCCCTGAACATGCTGACTGAGATTGCGGATTGCTAGTGTTGTGTTTTCTACCTCCCGCAGAATATGCCGGCACCGGGCATGCAGTACCCTTCCGGCTTCGGTCAGCTCGATACGTCGGGGCAAGCGCTCCAGCAAGGGGGTACCGAGTGCTTCCTCAAGCGCCTGAATGCGCTTGGACACAGCGGGCTGCGTGAGATTGAGCGTCTGCGCGGCGCGTGTAAACGAGCCCTCTTGAACAACGGTGTTGAACAGCACCAGGTCCTGCAGGTTAAGCATTATGATATGGAATCCAAAATATAAAAAACATGAATTTGTATTATTCAAAATGCGCGCGTAAGATGCAAGCCGTACACACAACAACCAGATGAGGATGACTGTCATGGCGGGCAAAACCCTGTATGACAAATTGTGGGACGCACACGTGGTCAAGCAGCGCGAAGATGGCACCGCGCTGCTGTACATCGACCGCCAGCTGCTGCACGAAGTGACTTCGCCACAAGCCTTTGAAGGGCTTCGCATTGCCGGGCGCACGCCCTGGCGACTGGATGCCAACCTGGCAACGCCGGATCACAACGTGCCCACCACGGAACGCTCAAAAGGCGTGGAAGCCATCGAAGATCCCGTGTCCCGTATTCAGGTTCAGACCCTGGATGCCAACTGCGAGGAGTTTGGCATTACCGAGTTTTCCATGAATGACGTGCGTCAGGGTATCGTGCACGTGATCGGACCGGAGCAAGGCGCCACACTGCCGGGCATGACCATTGTTTGCGGTGATTCCCATACCTCAACGCATGGCGCTTTTGCGGCGCTGGCGCACGGTATCGGTACCTCTGAAGTTGAACACGTCCTGGCGACTCAATGTCTGGTTCAGCGCAAGATGAAAAACATGCTCGTGAAGGTTAACGGGCGGTTGCAGCCGGGCGTCTATGCCAAGGACCTGATTCTGGCCATCATCGGCAAGATCGGTACCGCCGGAGGAACCGGGCATGCCATCGAATTTGCCGGTGAGGCCATTGAAGCGCTGAGCATGGAAGGGCGCATGACCCTGTGCAACATGGCGATTGAAGCCGGCGCGCGCGCCGGGCTGGTGGCTGTGGACGACAAGACAATCGAATACATCAAGGATCGCCCCTATGCGCCCAAGGGCGAGCTTTGGGAGCGGGCGGTTGAGGCCTGGCGTGAACTGAAAAGCGACCCGGACGCGCAGTTTGATACCGTGGTCGAACTGGACGCCAGCACACTCGAACCCCAGGTCACATGGGGTACGTCTCCGGAGATGGTCGTAGGTATTTCCGGCGCTACGCCCGACCCGGAGCAAGCCGCCGATCCTGTCAAGCGGGACGCAATCGAGCGCGCTCTGAAATACATGGGCTTGCAGCCCAATCAGCCGATCACGAGCATTCAACTGGATCGCGTGTTCATTGGCTCCTGCACCAACTCGCGCATTGAAGACCTGCGCGAAGCGGCCCGTGTCGTCAAGGGCAGGAAAGTGGCTGAGACCCTGAAACAGGCGCTGGTCGTGCCCGGATCCGGACTGGTCAAGCAGCAGGCCGAAGCAGAGGGGCTGGACAAGATCTTTACTGAAGCCGGTATGGAGTGGCGAGAGCCGGGGTGCTCCATGTGCCTGGCCATGAATGCGGACAAACTGGGGCAGGGCGAACACTGCGCATCCACCTCCAACCGCAACTTCGAAGGGCGTCAGGGCTTCGGTGGGCGCACCCACCTGGTCAGTCCGGCCATGGCGGCGGCGGCAGCCATTGCAGGCCATTTTGTGGATGTACGTGACGGTTGGATCGGGGAGGCATTGTAATGGAAAAGTTTACCGTACATGAGGGGATCGTTGCCCCGCTGGACATGGCCAATGTCGATACCGACATGATCATTCCCAAGCAGTTTCTCAAGTCCATCAAGCGGACCGGGTTCGGTCCCAACCTGTTTGACGAGCTGCGTTATCTGGACGAGGGGCAGCCGGATCAGGACTGCTCCGGGCGTCCGCTCAATCCGGATTTTGTGCTCAACCAGCCGCGCTATCAGGGAGCGAGCATCCTGCTGGCCAGACAGAACTTCGGTTGTGGGTCCAGCCGCGAGCACGCCCCCTGGGCCTTGACGGATTACGGCTTCAGGGCCGTTATTGCCCCGAGTTTTGCGGATATCTTCTTCAATAATTGCTTCAAGAATGGTTTGTTACCTGTTGTATTGAAAGAAGAAGAGGTGGATGAGCTGTTCAGGCGTACCGAAGCCAATGAAGGCTACCGCTTGACGGTGGATCTGGAAAACCAGGTGGTGCGCACCCCCGAAGGCGATGCCTACGCCTTTGAAGTGGATGCGTTCAGAAAGCACTGCATGCTCAACGGACTGGACGAAATCGGCGTCACCCTTGAAGACGCGGACGCCATCCGTGCCTATGAAGCGCGCCGGCGTAACGAAGCGCCCTGGCTGTTCCAACAGAATTGAGTGAGACGTGAGATGACAGACAACAAACAGGTTCTGATTCTTGAAGGGGATGGCATTGGCCCCGAAATCGTGGCCGAGGCCCGCAAGGTGCTGGAGGTCGTGAATGACAGGCTGAATCTCGGCCTGCAGTTTGACGAGGCGTTGGTAGGCGGCGGTGCCATTGACGCCACCGGCGTGCCGCTGCCTGCGGAAACCCTTGAGAAAGCACGCAATGCCCGCGGCATCCTGCTGGGGGCGGTGGGTGGTCCCAAGTGGGACAAGCTGGACATGGCGATCCGTCCTGAAAAAGGGCTGCTGGGTCTGCGTTCGGGGCTTGAGCTTTTTGCCAATTTGCGTCCGGCCATTCTCTATCCTCAATTGGCGGAAGCGTCGAGCCTCAAGCCGGAAGTCGTGAGTGGTCTGGACATTCTCATTGTCCGCGAGCTGACCGGTGGCATTTACTTCGGTCAGCCCCGGGGGATCGAAACGCTCGATAATGGCGAGCGCAAGGGCTTCAACACCTACGTGTATACCGAATCCGAAATTCGCCGCATCGGTCGCGTGGCCTTCGAGGCGGCACAGAAGCGCAACAAGCGCCTGTGTTCGGTGGACAAGGCCAATGTACTTGAGGTGACGGTGCTCTGGCGGGAAATCATGGAGGAGCTGGCGAAGGAGTATCCCGATGTGGAGCTCAGTCACATGTATGTGGACAATGCCGCCATGCAGCTTGTGCGGGCACCCAAGCAGTTTGATGTCATGGTTACGGGTAACATGTTCGGGGACATCCTGTCGGATGCCGCCGCCATGCTGACCGGGTCCATCGGCATGTTGCCTTCCGCGTCGCTCAATGAGAGCGGTCAGGGCATGTATGAGCCCTGCCACGGCTCAGCACCGGATATCGCCGGACAGAACAAGGCCAATCCGTTGGCAACTATTCTTTCTGCCGCGATGATGCTACGCTACTCGTTCGCCATGAACGATGCTGCAGACCTGATTGAAAGTGCTGTCGGAGACGTGCTGGATCGGGGATTGCGCACGGCGGATATTCGTACCGGAGAGGCGGACCAGGTGGTCAGCACATCCGAAATGGGCGCGGCCGTTCTGGACGCACTCAATGCCAGACTGAACTGACAGGAGCAAGGTGAAGATGAAGAAAGTCGGCCTGGTCGGCTGGCGGGGCATGGTGGGCTCCGTACTCATGGGGCGCATGCGCGAAGAGAACGACTTCGCGAGATTCGAAGCGCACTTTTTCTCCACATCGCAGGCGGGGCAGGCGGCACCTGCCGAGTCTGCAGACGGTATGCTCAAGGATGCCAATGATATTCAGACGTTGGCTGAGATGGATATTATCGTCACCTGTCAGGGCGGTGATTACACCAAGGCCGTGCACCCGAAGCTGCGCGAAGCCGGCTGGACGGGATACTGGATTGACGCCGCCAGCGCGCTGCGCATGGCGGATGACAGTATCATCGTGCTCGACCCTGTGAACAGGCATGTGATCGAACACGGGCTCGAGAAGGGCGTGCGCGATTACATTGGCGGTAACTGTACCGTCAGTCTCATGCTCATGGCACTGGGTGGTCTGTTCCGCGAAAATCTCATCGAGTGGGTGTCGCCCATGACCTACCAGGCGGCCTCTGGCGGCGGAGCGCGTCACATGCGCGAACTGATCAGTCAGATGGGCCTGCTGCATGGCGCCGTCGAGCGCCTGCTGAATGACCCGGCCAGCGCCATCCTGGAAATTGACCGGCTGATTACTGAAACCATGACAGGGTCCGACTTTCCGTCACCCATGTTTGGTGCCCCGTTGGCAGGCGCGTTGATTCCCTGGATTGATTCGCCCATGCCGAACGGGCAGACCCGTGAAGAGTGGAAAGCCGGGGCCGAGGCCAACAAGATTCTGGGGCTGCAGGACAATCCTGTACCCGTGGATGGTCTCTGTGTGCGCATTGGCGCCATGCGGTGCCACTCCCAGGCCATGACTATCAAGCTGCGTCGCCCTGTAAGCCCTCAGGAAGCAGAAGAAATCCTGGCAACCGGCAATGACTGGGTGAAGGTGGTCCCGAATACCAAGGAAGATACGCTGGCGGCCCTGACGCCGGCCGTGGTCAGTGGCACGCTCGACATTCCGGTGGGCCGTGTTCGCAAGCTGGCCATGGGGGATGATTACCTGGCTGCCTTCACAGTAGGCGATCAGCTCCTTTGGGGGGCAGCGGAACCCTTGCGGCGGATGCTTGGATTCCTTGTCTGAAGGCTGCAGTCAAAGGTCGGTGCATACCGGCCTTTTTTGTTACGGCTTGTAAGGGTGTGAGCTGGTGCAAGACATGCGTCACGCAGCCGCCGAAGACCGGCATTAATTTCTTGTAAAAAGTGATGCCGTCTATAATACTTACTCGCAATAGTCCAGAAGTTTTCTAAGAAACGACACTAAGTCATTCAGCAGTTCTCGTGACGGACAGCGCGTGACGGGGTAAAGGAACAAAAGGAATAGGCTATGTATCGCAAGTTCGCGACCGGTTTCATCGCAGCATCCACACTGGTTTCCGGCATCGCCCAGGCCCTGGGATTGGGGGAGGCCACTGTTCAGTCTGCACTGAACCAGCCGCTGAAGGCTGAAATAGAGCTGGTGAACGTCCGGGATCTGCAACCGAACGAAATCATTGCCAACCTGGCACCGCGTGAAGAATTCCTGAGGGTGGGCGTCGATCGCGTCTTTTTCCTCAGTGACCTGCGTTTCAAGGTGATCTACAAGGATAACGGCAAGGCCGTGGTCCAGGTCACGAGCTCCAAACCGGTTCGCGAGCCCTATCTCAACTTTCTCGTGGAAGTGAACTGGCCCAATGGCCGCCTGCTTCGCGAGTATGCGTTGTTGATTGATCCGCCGACCTACAGTCTGGAAGTTCCCCAGCCGGTCACGCCTGCAGCGACACCGACTCCGGCGCCGTCACCTGCACCGGTCGCCCGCGCGCCGGCGCCTCGTGCGCAAGTGCCCGCGAGACAGCCGACGCCGACGGGCGCTGAAGGCACGAGCTATGGTCCCACCCGCGCCTCGGATACGCTCTGGGACATTGCCATGCGT
>RFIV01000263.1 GCA_003695085.1 Gammaproteobacteria bacterium | reverse complement strand
GCCGGGAGCGGGCACATCACGATCAGTCGCACTCGGCATTGATGATATCCTGATAGCGCTGCCGGCGTTCCACAATCTCCTCCGGGGTCAGGAAGCGGTCTTTGCCGTCCTTGTCCTCAACCCGCACCCGTGCCGTGCTGTTGAGAATATCCAGATTCTTGCGCGCCGCTTCACAGCGTTCCTTGCGCAACTTCTCGACCCGTTCGTTTTCAGCCTGCTGTTGCGCGCGTACACGCTCAATTTCCTGCTGCTTGTCCAAGGCCTGGGTTTGCTTTTCCGCTGATGGGCGGGGCAACGGGGTATAGCGCGGCTCGCTGATCTGCATTTCCTTGATAATCGTGCCGCTTTGTGGTTTTTGATCGGTGTAGTGCACAAAACCGTTTTCATCGGTCCATTTGTAAACCTTGCCAGCCCATGTCGGTGCACTGGCAAGTGAAACCGAAAGGGCCACTGCCAGCCAGGAGATGTTTTTCACCATCGTAATCCTTGCTCTTGCCTGTTACCTGCATTCATCATAGTCATTAGCGCCCGGCTTGTCGCCTCCGTCTGCAACATCCTGAGACGCACCTCCCAAAGCACCCAGCCACAGCCAGTGTACCGCCTGATCGAGGTAACGGTCGAGCTGGGGCACGACCCACTCGATGCTTTCCTGCTCGAGCCATTGACGCACCTTTTCCGGAATACGGTGCATCTGCCACAGGCCGAGCATGGATGCATGGACCTGAATGAGCAGCTGAATGCCCGCCTCGGGAGACAGCCTTGGAAACAGCTGGTGGACGTGTTCCCCCAGATGTCGCAGCCGCACAGCCAGGGTGCGCTTGAAGGCCAGAATGACATCTTCCGATGCATTGGCTTCCAGAACCGCACTCGCCGAGCAGGCCAGTACCATGTAGTCCGGGTGTTCGAGAATATAGTCTCGCAGACATGCCACGAAGCGGGTTCGCAGCGCATCGGCCGGCAGTGCACCGGCCTGCTGCACCAAGCCTTCGATAGTGTCCAGCAAGCGGGTGTAGTGTGCGCCCAGGAGCGTCAGCAGGATATCTTCCTTGGTGCTGAAGTAAAGATAGACCGTGCCCTTGGCCAGCCCCGCTGCTGCGGCAATCTGCGCAACGGACGGAAAGGTGTCGGGACTGGACACCAGCAGCCGGTGTGCCGCATCGAGAATGGCTTGACGGCGAGCTGCTTTCTCCGTCGCATCCAGTGCCCGGCTGCGGGCAGGTAAAGAGGCAGTCAAGCGAAGTCTCCCGGGTTGAAAGCCTCTAGTGTAACAGGCCGCGTGGGCGAAGACGAAACCAAAAGGGGCTTCCCAAGTGTGGCCGCACCCTTCAAACTATGGCGTAGTGCCCAATCGGAGTGACCCATGGACGACGCACGTACCCTTAAAGCGCGAGACATCATGACGCCTCATATCAAGAGTGTGCCTGAACACTGGACGCTGCATCGTTTCGCGGCGTTTCTCAGTGAGAACGGCATCAGTGGCAGTCCGGTCGTGAATGATGCCGGTGAAGTGGTCGGTATAGCCACGCTCAGTGATATTGCCGATTTTCACTGGAACTCGGTCGACCACTCGGTCGAGGCGGAGATGACAGAGGAGGAGCTGCAGGAGACTCGCCGCCTGAGACAGTTCATCTTCGAGGAAATGCAGCGGGTACCGGTCGAGGTGTCGGATATCATGAGTCCGATTCTCTTTTCCGTGGACGGGGAGGACAGTGTCGAGTCCGTGGCGCGTCTGATGATGGAAGAGCACCTTCACCGGGTCTTCGTGCGCGAGGGTGACCGGCTGACGGGAATCATCACCACCTTCGACATGCTGCGTGTCATCGTGGGGGAGTCCGCCTAACCGGACAGCCCCACCAGCTCACCCGACTGGTAAACAAGTGTTCGCCCACGGTAGCGCGGGTCCTGTACGATCTTGTTGAGCGCCTCAATGGATTCGAGCGGAATGTCCACAATCAGGGCATTGACCAGCCAGGACGGAAGAATCCCCCCGGGCTCGGAGTGCTGCAGCCAGATCATGCGGGTGCGACCATCCGCTGTCGGCGTGAAGATATAGTGTGTCTGCGTCACAGTCAGGCGTATGAGCCCTTCCACTCTCGGGCGTCGATCCGGGTCCGAGGTCATGTGCATGACGATGCTGCCGGGAATTTCCTTTGCAGAGGTGCGGATGTGGATAACATAGTCCCGGTCACGCACCGGCCAGGGCATGTCATTCACGGAATAGGCGTAGCGGTCATTGAAGCTGCGCTCGTCAAAGCCCTCCACGTGCAGGCAGCCCTTCACCCACTCGAGACAGGATTGCGGATTGGCCATGACGGCCATGACCGCCTCAATGGGGGCATCCAGCACAGTCACTGCCTTGAAGGCCTTGTAGTCTGACCCCGGTTGCTCCCGGGTATAGATGGTGACGCCATTTTTCTGCTCGCGCAGGGTCCAGTCATCGGATTCCAGTGGGATCTCACCGGCCCTGACGGTCAGGCAAAGCATCAGGCCCAGCAAGGGAAGCAATATTTTTTGCACAAATGTACCTGTATTGTTGACCCGGTTCTGTAGCTGAGGCACGATGTTAACAGTGTTCCGGGACGAAAACTGATAAAAGGTACCGTTTTTTATGCAAACGGATGCGCGCGCGCTGATCGAAGGAGGGCGGCCCAGG
>RFIV01000262.1 GCA_003695085.1 Gammaproteobacteria bacterium | reverse complement strand
GAAAAGTCCTGAGCAGACATACCAGGGTGGGCTAACCGCCGGTCATGTTCATGAAGCGAACAATCTGTGGCTCGGCGTCCAGGCTGAACTCATGGCGCTCGGGCTTGATGTCCATGGCTGCACGTATGGCTGATTGCAGTGCCGCCTGATCACCCGGGTGCTCGCGCAACACCGAACGCAGATCCATGGAGTGCTCATTGCCAAGACAGAGCAACAAGCGCCCCTCCACCGTCACCCGCACCCGATTGCACAGGTGACAGAAATTGTGGCTGTGCGGCGAAATGAACCCTATGCGAGTCGGCTCACCTTCGACGTGCCAGTAGCGTGAAGGGCCGCCGGTGGTTTCGGTACTCGGCATCAACGCATACCGGGTCTGAAGGACCTCGCGAATCGCCTCGCTGGGCATGAAGGCCTCTGCGCGGTCATGCTCTTCAATCTGGCCCAGAGGCATTTCTTCAATAAAGGTCAGATCCAGCCCGCGCTGGATGGCAAAACCTGCAAGATCCAGAATTTCATCATCGTTCCGCCCCCGAAGAATCACCGCATTGAGCTTGATACGCTCGAATCCGGCTGCCTGGGCCGCATCAATCCCGGCCAGTACCTGTTCCAGCTTGCCAATGCGAGTCAGTTGACGAAAGCGATCTGGCTTCAGGCTGTCCAGACTGATGTTAATGCGGCGTACACCGGCCGCCCTGAGCCCTTCGGCCATTTTTGGCAGCTGGCTGCCGTTGGTGGTGAGCACCAGTTCATCCAGCCCCTCCAGTGCGCCCAGCCGCTCGATCAGGCTCATGACATTGCGACGAATCAGCGGCTCTCCGCCCGTCAGGCGAATCTTGCGCACGCCCAGAGACACAAACGCCTCGCTGAGCTGATACAACTCTTCAAGCGTCAGCACTTGCTCGCGCGGCAGAAAGGTCATCTGTTCCGCCATGCAATAGACGCAGCGAAAGTCACAACGGTCGGTGATGGACAAACGCACGTAATTGACTTCGCGACCAAACCGGTCGATCAGGCGGGGGCGTGCTTCAGGCGTGGACATGACATCAGCCCCCCGTTACCGGTGGAAAGAAGGCGACCTCGTCTCCGGGCCGGACAGGTGAGGACAGGGGAACCATATCCTGGTTGACCGCAGCCAGCAGCGTGCCCTCCTCAAGCGCATGAGCCCGGTCTCCGAAACGCACCTGCAATACCGCCAGCACATCGTTGAGTGTCCGGATACCGTCTGCGGGCAGGGAAACACGCTCTTCACCCAGCGCCTCTCGCAACCGAGCGAAAAACAGTACGTCAATCGTTGCGTTGCCAGTGTCCACTGCGTCCTCCGCTTTTTTCCAGCAAGGCGACGGATTCCACCACCATGCCCTTGTCCACAGCCTTGCACATGTCATAGAGCGTGAGAGCCGCCACACTGGCCGCTGTCAACGCTTCCATTTCGACACCTGTCTTGCCATCGACCCGACACCGGGCCTCAATCCTGACCCGGCTATTCCCGGTATCGGGTTCAATGTCCACCTTGACGGAATTGAGAAAAAGAGGATGGCACAACGGGATGAGCTCCCACGTGCGCTTGGCAGCCTGAATGCCGGCTATGCGGCAGACGGCAAATACATCACCCTTCTTGTGCCGGCCCTCGACAATCAGTTCAAGTGTCTCGGGCTGCATGCGCACCCATGCTTCGGCACGCGCCTCGCGGGTCGTGACGGCCTTGTCCGAGACGTCCACCATATGGGCTGCGCCCCGGGCATCCAAATGCGTGAGTTCAGTCATACTTCCTCCAGTGCGCGTACCTTACCATCATACGCGGGTATTTTATTTGATGCGAGACAAGTACAGGTCAGCGGGACAGAAAGGCCCGAATCCCCGCGACCCCCTGCGCCCCGGCGGCCTGCGCCCGCGGCAGGTCGGCTGGCCCCACGCCGCCCAGCGCGTAGACAGGCATGGCTGCCTGCCTCACCCACTGCGCCAGAGTTTTCCAGCCAATCGCGTCCTGCCCGGGGTGGGAGGCGGTTGGGCACACCGGAGAAAGCAGCGCGTAATCACCCCCTGCCTGTCTCGCCAGCTCAAGTTCCTCGGGTGAGTGGCATGATACGCCCAGCCAGCCCGCCGGGCGATCGCACGCGTCCATCCACTGGCCTGCGGGCAGATGCAAGCCATCCCCCAGCGCCCAGCACCGGCGAGGGCAACGCGCGTGGATCATGGCACGCATTCCCAGGCCACGCGCATGCCCCGCACACTGCGCAAGCATGTCTGCATGGGGACTCTGTCCGGCACCAGGACGCAGGATGACCATCCCGGCACCACGCTCGGCGGCACTCTCCAGATCTCTGAAGACTTGCTCCTTGTCAGAAAGTGAGGGCGTAATGAATACGCAGGGCGGAGATTGCAGTGAGCGCAATATCCCCCGGTTGGCAGCGGGAAACATGTCAGGCGTGAGGTCATCGATCCTCGCCCAACGCACGGCCTGCCCTTCCAGACCGGCAGGTGTTCCGCCAAAACGGTTCAGTGCAAGCGTGTTCAGCAGGACCGACTTGTCTCCGTAATGCCACGGAATCTGAATCAGCGGCGTCATGTCAGCCGGGTCTGTCCGAATCCCGAGCTCTTCATGCAGCTCTCTGGCGAGCGCGGCTTCCACGGACTCACCCGGCTCCAGTTTCCCGCCAGGAAACTCCCAGCAACCACCCTGATGACGCTTGCTGTCCCGCCAGGCCAGCAGGACACGGCCTTCAGCGTCACGGACGACACCGACGGCCACCTGAATGACATCTTCAGGTACGGTATTCGGCATTGATGGTGACGTACTCGTGTGACAGGTCAGTGGTCCAGAGGGTTTCGGAAATACGGCCACGTCCGAGCGCAATGCGTATGACAAAGGCTTCCTTGTCCATGACTGCCTGCCCGGCTTCCTCGGTATAGGTCTCCGCGCGGCCACCCTGCCTGACGATCTGAACATCATCCAGCCAGATGTTCACACCTCCCACATCCAGAGCGTCTATTCCCGCCCGACCTACGGCTGCCAGAATGCGCCCCCAGTTTGGATCGCTGGCATAGAGTGCCGTTTTCACCAACGGAGAATGGGCCACGGTATACGCCACGTCCAGCGCTTCAGCAGATGTGGCAGCTTCGTCCACCTGGATGGTCACGAACTTGGTGGCACCTTCACCATCTCTCACGATGGCCTGTGCCAGTTCACGGAATACCTGGATCAGTGTATTCGCCAGCGGTGCCCAGTCACCTTGGTTATCCATCGTAAACCGCGGGTGACGGCCCGTTGCCACGAGCATGCAACTGTCATTGGTGGAGGTATCCCCGTCCACAGTAATGCGATTGAAGGAGCGTTCAGTGGCTTCTCGCAGCACCCATTCCAGTGCTGCCTGATCCAGCGGCGCATCGGTCGCCACAAACGCCAGCATGGTCGCCATGTTGGGGCAGATCATCCCGGCCCCCTTGGAGATACCGCTCACCGACCAGATCCCGCCATCACACTCGACCTGAGCCGATGCGCCCTTGGGGCGCGTGTCGGTCGTCATGATGCCCGACGCCGCCTCGGCCCAGTTATCCGGGCCCAGATTGGCCAAGGCCTCCGGCAGCGCTGCCGTCAGACGCTCGATCGGCAGTTTCTCACCAATGACACCCGTGGAAAAGGGCAGCACTTCCGATGCCTTCACTCCGGTCAGATCAGCCAGAGCCTTGCAAGTCGTCTCCGCATCCCGCAATCCGGGCTCACCGGTACCGGCATTGGCATTGCCGGTATTGATGACCCAATAGCGCGGGGCGGTCTGATGGAGGTGGGCACGGGCCACCTGAACCGGCGCTGCACAAAAGGCGTTTTGCGTAAACACCCCGGCTGTACGTGCACCTTCTGCCAACTCGAACACGACCAGATCCTTGCGCCCCGGCTTCTTGATACCGGCAGACGCCACACCTGCACGCACCCCCTCTATAGGGTAAAAGTTGGGCAATTCACCCGGTCCCACCGCCATCGTCTGTCCTCAGTTGACCTTGCCGTGACACTGCTTGTATTTCTTGCCGGAACCACACGGGCAAGGCTCGTTACGCCCCACCTTGCGGCCTTCACGCACAAAGGGCTGGTTGTTGTCAGCGCCCGCGGCTTCAGCCTCCGGTTGACCTTCCGGTGCCGCACCCGGGTGAGATGCCTCGGCTGCCGCCATCTGGCGCTCCAGTGCTTCACGACGCTGGCGTTCCACCTCTTCAATTTCTTCCGGAGTCTGGACTCGGACGTGACACAGGATACGCACCACATCGTGCTTGATGTTTTCCAGCAGGCCCTGGAAGAGCTCGAAAGCCTCGCGCTTGTATTCCTGCTTCGGGTTCTTCTGCGCATACCCGCGAAGATGAATCCCCATGCGCAGGTGGTCCATGT